>JAYROD010000269.1:0-14193 GCA_041911835.1 Fimbriimonadaceae bacterium
CCCAAAGTTGAAGGGATTCGACCTCATCGAGGCGGCTCGACTGGGCTTCGTAAGTGACCACGAAGTTGGTCACGGTTGTTACTGGAGCGGTCGTATAGACTTCGACTCGGGGCGACGGGCTCACAGGGTCGCCCAAGATCTGCAGGCGATCGTCCTCGCTGTTGAAAAGCGACGAGAGCGTGCCGCCGATCTCATAGCCACCAGTCACGAGGTAGCCGGTTGGCAGAAGCCTATAGTAGCCGTTCACCTTAAACGCCATGTCCTGTGGGGCGTTGATCGGCGGATTGGCCGGGTTGCCCGTATCGATGATGGCCTGCCAGTTGGGGCTGCCGGTGGGATCATAGATCAGTGAATTCGCTCCGGCCTTGCCTGTCTGGCCCAGGATGGTCACGGGCACTGCGAACGGCCCACTCAGCGCCGTCGCGCTGTCCTGCTGCCAATCCACCCAGTAAGTGCCAGGTCCCAAAACTACTGGCCCAGGAATCTGAGCGCGTGAAACCATGATTGGACGCCCGGTGCCGGGGGTCCCCTCATCCGAAATGCGATAAATGTTGGAGAATGTGCTTGAGACCTGCTGGTTGCTCGCCGAGCCGTCATAGACCAGCGTGCCACCGGCATTCGGAGCCCCATTCCAAAGCTTCACATTGGTGTTGTTGATCGGCGACGTGGTACCCGAACCGGTCATGTACGTGAAGAAATCGATTGAGCTGATTTCCCAGGTCACATTTGCCGGGATTGTGAAGTCGTCTGCCAAACGCAGCCCAGCTGCCTTAGCCAGGCCAGCGCCGTACATGTTCATGCTCAAAGCGACCTTCTGAAGGGTCGAAGCGGATGCCGTTGGCGGGAGTCCCGTGATTGGAGGGCCAGCCGTGATGATCGGCCCATTATTGAACAGGACGCCTTGCGCGAACGCGGCGCTCGACAGTACCGCGGAGGCCGCAGCCAGCGCGAGGACTTTCTTCGAGGCCCTCTTCGCTTGGTGCCACACACTCAAATCTACTGCTTTCATCTTTATTCCTCTCGTTTCTCCCATTTCAACTGCATCCGAGGCAATCTATTATTGTCCAGGTTTTATGATTTCAGAGTGCCGGATTGCCGGGATTGATCAGTTGTCCGCAAGCGACGCATGTGCGATGCCCGCCATAGCGGGCGCACCTGCGCTAACTTCTTGACCGCAGATTGTGGGCCAAAGTTCGCCTTTGATTGCCGGGAGAATTCAGAGCCCGGCATTATTGCCGGGCCCGTCGCCTCTTAAGGAATGAACGTCCACCGGAACAGGTCGATCTGGCACAGCCAGCCGTCACCGGCGGCCACGTCGGATGCCGGTATCCAGCTGAGGCGGCTCCTCATCGCGAGGCTGGTCGTTTCGATGAACCGGGCCGGATTCGACGTGAAGTTGACCGTCGCCGTCGAATCGGTCCCGGTGATCGCGCGGCTGAAGTTCTGGGCGTCCCAATTGCTGGCGTTCCAGTTCCACATTTGCAGGCGTTCGACCATGTCGAGCCTGGAACCGCTGGATTCATACGTCACTCGCAAGGTAGTCGGAGTCCTGGCCGGCGCCGTGCCATTGATTTCGACCTGCGGCGAGGGTTTCACCGAATCGCCGATGAACTGAAGTTCGTCGTCATCGCTAAAGAAAAGCGAAGACAACGTGCCACCGCCGAAATAGCCATTCGTCATGTTGTAGCTGAACGGAAATACAACCACTTGGTTAGACGCTCGCACATTGTCGATCCCGAGTTGGGAGGCGATGGGCGATCCGCCACTGCCTGGGGCGCCAATTTGGTGCCGCACCATGAAACGAAATGCGCCGGTAATCGTCGTCGGAAAGTCGTCGAGTCCACTGACGAGGGTCATGGCGTCCTGGGTAAGCACGAAGGAAACGTGATGCCAAACGCTGTCTGCCGGCAATATCACGGCGTCCTTGGATGTCCATCGAGAGAGAGTCGGACTAAACAAGACCGCTCGCATCGAAAGATCGACGGTACCCATATTCAAGAGGTCCATCTCGACGACATTCACGCCGGCCGTCAAATAGTTGCCGGACCACTGGATATCGTTAAAGGTGGCCAACCGTCCTCCGAAAGACCCGACCGACGAGATCTGCAGGAAGTGGTCGCCAGCCCCGTTTGGACCACCTGTGGCGACGTTGCTTGGGTTGGCGCCGCCGCCCCAGCCCATCGTCGTGCCATCTTCGAATGTGTCAACCTGCCCGAGCGTAATTGCCCCTGCCGGCAGGGCGCTAGCCGCCGCGAGAGCCGCCAAAATGCCTTTCCTCTTCAACCAACTAAACATCATTAAAGTAACTTCACTCCTCGCATCATTGGACGCCAAACAGCGCCTCGCTCGTTCGTAGAGCCCGCAATTGTTGGGTCGCCGGCAACCGATCAAGAGTTGGAGAATCAGAAAAAAAAGCCGGGCTCCGAAATGGGAGCCCGGCTTCATTATTCGCTCGGCCTATGGAGTGAATATCCAGTAAGCGCGATCGACGCTGAACAACCATCCGTCGCTCGCCGCAACGTCACTGGCAGGCACCACTCGGATCTGCGTCTTCATCAGTTTCGTCGGACTTTGGATGAACTGGTTTACGTTGGTCGTAACGGTCTTCGTCGTCGTCGAGTCAGTCCCGGTCGGCGCAAAAGTCACCGTTCCGTTCGCGTCTCCATACAGGTTCGTCGAGTAGTTGAAGAGCGAGATCCGCTCCGTCATGTCGAGTCGCGAAGAACTCGATTCAACTACGAACTGGAGTTGGCTCGCTGACTGCAAGGGAGCCGTTGTCGTAACCTCGATCGTCGGGGACGGAGCGAGCGGGTCGCCGATTGTAGCGTACTTGTCGTCGTCGCTCAAGAAGAGTGACGCCAGAGTGCCACCGCCGTCGGAGCCCGTAATGCGGGTCACCCCGGTCGGATACCACGGGTTCACTACGAAGGTCGCCGCATTAGAAGTGCCGCCGCCCGGAGCCGGATTGAACACCGTCACCGAACCGGTCGAACTCGCCGCAGCGATATCGGCTACTGTTACCGTTGCCGTCACTTGGCCGGAGTTCACGAACGAGGTGGCTCGATCCGCGCCGTTCCAACGCACGACCGAATTGCTCACGAAGTTCGTGCCATTCACGGTCAACGTGAAGGCCACGCCGCCAAATAGAGTGTTGGTCGGCGAGATGCTCGTGATCGTCGGCACCGGATTGTTGCCGCTCGTTACCGAGAAGATGCCATTGCCGGTAGCCTGCTGGCCATCTGGGTTGGTGACGGTTAAGTTTCGAGCGCCCGTCGCCGCCGCACCCGAAACGGTGATGTTAAGGGTGATGTGTGTCGGGTCGGTGAACGTGACGCTGTTGACGGTGATGCCCGTTCCACTGAACGCCGCCGCAATATGATTCGGATAGTTGCTGTCCGGGTCATAAAACTCGGAGCCAGAAGCCGAAGTACCGGTCAGCGTGACGTTTCCGGTCGCGCCCTGTGCCATCGAAGCCGGCACACAGGTCGCTGGAGTCGCTGGTGGTGGAGCGATCAGCTGGACAACTCGTACCGCATAGACGTTCGACGCGCTGCAGTATTCCTGGATCGTCCACATCGTCATGTCGTCGTTGGGATCGACGCACGTGATCGAGTAGTCGCCCCATCGGGAGTTGGAAATAGCCGTCGAACTTGTCTGAGCGACCGTGTCGGCTTGGATCGAGCCCAAAGCATCCGTTCTCAGTCGGCCAGAGACTCCGACTTCAGCGTGCTCCAGATTTCCGAAGATCGAGCACCCAAGCGCCATATGGCCTTGGCCAGACATGTTCACGGACGGAATCGTGTGATGCCGTGGATTCGAAGCAGCCGGGTCGAATTGAGTGCCGGACTGTCGAAGTGTGGGGGTCGTCGTCAGGTTCTGGAGCTCATACCATCGGGCCCCGTCTCGGTTGCCGGCCGTGTTCGCGACGCCCGTCGTGTCGACCTCGATATTGTGGGCGCACCAGAGCGTTGTTAATCCGGTGATCTTGTTCTTGTGCATGCTCGCATAGAAAATGCGGTCATCAAGCGAGTCGAGCGTCGAACCGCCTTGAGCGGCGAAGTCCTGTGGGAAGACGGTCGTTGGGACCGTGATATTCATATTCGCGCTCAGGACGGGAACACCGCCTGGATTCGTCACTCGCTTCATAACAAGCAAGCCGAACGAGGCGTTGTCCACACCGATGAAGTAGCCTTCGGTCGCGGCCGGATCGGGATTATCGACGCCACGCGGGGTGTACATTCCGGCGCCTGAGCCCGTCGTGATGTTCGGGAATGGCGTTACCACTAGTGAGCCGCTGATGAGAGCGCTCTTTCGGATGACCCAGGCATCGCAGCCCAAGAAAGCCGAGGTCGAGAACATGTTGCAGCCGATATAGAGCGCATTGGCGTCGACGCCCAACGACGGGTAGTCGGAGAATTCGCCAGAGTGTCCCACAAACGAGTAGAACGTGAAACTCGATGAACTGGTGATCGTCGGGCCGCTGCTGACCGCAATCATGATATGGTTGCTGAGGCTCAGCACGTCGAGCATGATAATGTACCAGCGGTTGCTGGTTTTATCGAAGCGGACCATCGGGTCGCTGGTGCCGTTGTTGCCGCCAACTGCCGAGAAGAACGTGTTTGTGTTGACGTTCAGCGCGCCGTCCGCTACGCCCGTCGTTTTGTTGAACGTTCGAAGCAAGCAGTTGACGCCGACCACGATCTGAGTTGGGCCGACTGCGAAATCGGAGTCGGGAGGCGTCAAGTTGCCGCCCTCGGGGAAATGCATCCCTTCGAAGCTGAGGCCGACCGTTTGGGGGGTGCGGGGGCCGCCGCCGTGGTGGCCGCCTCCTCCGGGCGGTACGGCGGATGCCGTTCTTCCGCGCGCCGGTGGCCACTGCGAAACCGGCGGAGACAACGGGTTTTGCCCATTGATGGGGTATTTGCGCTTCAACCGGTCCTGCTCGTGGACCTCGTGCGGGAAGCGCAGATCGGGCTCCTTGGTCGCCTCTTCATACATGATGTCGGCAACCGTCCGGGTGATCCCCTTCATGATGAACTGAGGATTGCCAACGATTTCCCCGTTTTGGGCTGGCGGGGGAGTTGGGGGCGATCCAAATAGTAGCGACGTAAACATCGCAAAAAGCTTTGCTTGAACTAGAAATGCATTCATGATCCTACTCTTATCCTAAGGCGCAGACGCGAAGTCGGGAAGAGAATCCTTTCAACGCGATGCCACTAAGCGGCACATTTCATGCCGTTAAGCGGCTAACACAAGCACGGGGGTTTGCAACTTCAAACTCCCAGACGCCTCCATTATAGATAACTGGCGCACCTATTTGGACAGCGAATTTCGCAAT
Organism: Fimbriimonadaceae bacterium; assembly: GCA_041911835.1. Classification (GTDB taxonomy): domain Bacteria; phylum Armatimonadota; class Fimbriimonadia; order Fimbriimonadales; family Fimbriimonadaceae; genus JAYROD01. The sequence goes on from JAYROD010000269.1 coordinate 5,339, forward strand.
ATCGTTCATGCCCTGGCAAATGTGCGGGTCAGAACTTTCTCGAATCTTAAGTTCTCGCCGTGGGACAAGCTACAAAGGACAGATACTCAAGGCCCCGCGTGTCACGGCACGTTCTATTTCGGCCCTAAATTGCTCGGGCGTATTGCGGCGCGTACATACGGCATGCTCATGATCTAGAACAAGATAGAGACGCTGCGTACATCCCAACCCATGTATTGCGCATCGCCTCAAGGTTGGGCACCACTCTGCCGGCTGAAAGAAGGGAGCGGGCGATGCGCCGTTCCGAGCCCTTGGGGTACACAGTTCTAAGTGAGTGGCGATGCCATTCGCAGGAGAGGGAATGGCGACGGCACCCGCGGCAGAGACGGTCAATATCACCATCAACGACATCGACCTGACCGTCCCATCAGGAGAACTCATCGTCGAATCGGTCAAGCGGCTGGGCTTGGAAATTCCGATCTTCTGCTATCACCCGCGACTCAAGCCGGTCGGCATGTGCCGTATGTGTCTCGTCGAAGTGGGATTTCGCCAGCCCGATGGCACGGTGCGCAAAATGCCCAAACCTCAGGCCGGCTGTACCTTGCCGGCAAGCGAGGGGATGGCGGTTTACACCGACTCGGAAATGGTCCACAAAGACCGCAAAGGCGTCCTCGAGTTCCTCCTCATCAATCACCCCTTGGACTGCCCGATCTGCGATCGAGGCGGCGAGTGCCCGCTCCAGAACAACACTCTTTTCTATGGGCCGTCCACGACGCGGTTCCTCGAGATGAAGCGCCATGCGCTCAAGGCATTCCCCCTCAGCGACTACGTCACCTTGGACCTCGAGCGGTGCATCCAGTGCGGTCGCTGCGTGCGATTCACCGAGGAGATTAGCGGTGACTCTCAGCTTGCGTTCCGCTTCCGGGGCGCCGAAATGCAGCCTTCGACCTTCGAACTCACCGAATTCAGCTCCAAATTCAGCGGAAACGTCATCGAGATTTGTCCCGTCGGGGCCCTCACCTCGGGGCAATACCGATTTAGAGCCAGACCGTGGGACCTGGAGACGAAGCCCGCGATCTGCACTGTCTGCTCGAACGGATGCAATGTCTGGTTCGATCACCGAGTCGGTAAGTTCGTCCGGATCAACGGGAGAACGAACGAGGCGATCAACGAGGAGTGGACCTGCGACAAGGGCAAGTTCGGCCACGATTTCTACAATAGCGAGAAGCGCCTGACGAAGCCGCTCATCCGCCGAGGCGGTGAATTTGTCGAATCCACTTGGTCCGAAGCGTATCGAGCGATCCTCGAGGCGTTTTCGTCGGGTGGAAACGAAGTTGGCGCGCTGGTTCGGCCCGATTTCTCGAACGAAGGGCTCTACCTCCTCCAAAAGCTCTTCCGAGGCACTTTCCACAGCAACAATATCGACTCTCGCTGGACGCGGCATCTGCAGACCGCAGATCAGCGACTAAGCCGATTGATGGAAGTGCCCCAAGTTCAAACATCGATCGCGGACTTTGAAAACGCTCCCACCATTTTCGTCTTTGGGAGTTCCTTGGCCGACGATGAGCCAATTCTCTATCTTCGAGTTCGCAAAGCCGCCACGCTCAAGGGCGCCAAGGTTGTCGTGGCGACCGATGGGGCGACGGAGGTCGATTCGTTCGCGACGTTATCGATCCACTATAAGCCTGGAACCGGAGACGTACTGGCATCTGGACTTCTTAACCAATTGGTCATTTCCGGAAAGGCCACCGTTCCTCCAAAGACAAAAGAAGCGCTTGCCCGCTATTCAGCCGAGGAGGTCGAGAAACGGACCGGGGTGGCCGCCGCCGACCTTGAACAAGCCGCCAACCTGATCTCGGGCGCCGTGACCGTCACGACGCATTCGCTCTTCAACGAAAAGAACGCCCAAGACACGCTGGAATCGCTCGGCGGTATCGCGCTCACGACCGGCGGTCAATTCAATTGCTACGCGCTCGAGGCCAATGCTCAGGGCGCCGAGGAGCTGGGGGTTCTTCCCGATCAGCTGCCGCTCGGCGCGAAATTGGATGACGCGACCGAGCGCACCCGACTTGGCGAGGCGATGGGAATCGAAATCCCCACCCAGGCAGGAGTGGAAATGGCGAAGATGATCGAAGAGGCCGCCGCCGACCGCATGAAGGCTTTGTGGCTCGTCAATTGCGATCCTCTCCAATCCCATCTTGACCGCGAGCTGGTCGCACGAGCTCTCGAGAACCTCCCCTTCTTGGTCTTCCAGGGATACGAAGCAAACGAATCGATGGCATACGCGAGCGTCGTTCTGCCGATGTCGGCCCCAGCCGAAGAGGATGGGACCTACACGAACATGACCCGCCGCGTCCAACGGATGAAAGCAGCAATTCCTGCCCCCGGCGAGGCCAAGCCGGCATGGCGGATTTTCGCCGAAGCGGCCCTTCGAGCCAATCCAATGACGCCCTACTTTAACGCGGGCGAGGTCATGGAGGAAATCGCCGCTCTCCACCCGCAGTCGGGATTCACGACTTACGACAGAATCTCCGATGAAGGCAAGCAGCTTGACGCTCCCGTGATGATCGGGTATGTCGCCGAATCGCTGGCGGTGAGCGAATGAGACGCTTAGGTAAATTGGACGGGGCCAGATGACCGATTTCCTGCAGCATCTTCATCCGGCTTGGCTGGCGCTCATCCGTGTCCTGCTTCTCGTTGTCCCCATCCTCATCCTCGTTCCAGGGCTCATCTGGTGGGAACGGAGATTGCTTAGTTGGATGCAGGATCGCATCGGTCCCAATCGGGTCGGCCCCTACGGCCTTCTTCAGCCCATCGCCGACGGCGTCAAGCTCTTCTTTAAGGAGGACATCACCCCCACCAGCGTCGACCGGAAGATATATTTCCTGGCGCCGGCCATCGCGCTCTTTCCCGCCTTCGCGCTCGGCGGTACGATGCCGTGGGGCCCGGATTTCGGGCTCTACGCGCTGCTCACACCTGTAGCAAACATCGACATCGGCGTGCTCTATGTCATTGCCATTTCGTCGCTTGGAGTCTACGGGGTCGTGTTGGCAGGCTACGCCGCTAACAACAAGTACTCTCTGATGGGTGGTCTTCGGGCCTCCGCGCAGCTCATCAGCTATGAACTGGCTATGGGCATCGCACTTGCTTGCGTCGCCATGGGCACGGGCTCCCTAAGGATGAGCGACATGGTGCGAGCTCAGGAAGGACCGTTCTGGGGCGTCTCTCCGTACGTTCAGAACTGGTTCATTTTTACGCCGTATGGATTCGTGGCGGCGATCATCTTTGCTATTTGCGTCATCGCGGAGACGAACCGCGCGCCGTTCGACCTGCCAGAAGCTGAGAACGAACTCATCGCTGGATATCACACCGAATACAGTTCGATGAAATTCGCCGTCTTCTTCATGGGAGAGTACGCGGCGATGTTCCTATTCAGCGGCATTTTTGCCGCGGTATTCCTAGGTGGATACAACGTCGCGCCGTTCAATTGGAATGAGCTCGCGCACGGAATCCCCTCGCTCGGCGGTTTCTTCGGCTTCATGGACCGGATCAACTACTGGTTCGCGCCAGCGTGGTTCATTGGTAAATGTGCTTTCGGGATCACTTGCTTCGTTTGGCTTCGCGCGACGCTGCCGAGACTTCGCTACGATCAGTTGATGGCCCTCGGCTGGAAGTCGCTCCTGCCTCTCGGCGTGGCTAACTTCATCACCGTCGCCATTTGGATCGTCGGCAGCAAGCTTTGGCAGCCAATCGGAGGCATCGGAGCGGCCGCGACGGCCGTCGCGATCCTCGTCATCCTCTATCTCAACTGGGTGGCGATTCGTAAGAAAGCGAGTCCAATTTTAGAAAAGCGGACCTTGGAGATGGTTTCCGAGCAGCAGCCCAGAACGGTCGAACTCGTCGAATCTGGAAAGGGGGCCCGATGACCGGCCAAGTCATCTTCTGGGTCCTCGCAGCCGTCGCCGCGGTGGCGGCGGTCTGCGTCGTCGCGTTCAACAATCCGGTGCGATCCGCCCTGGCGCTCGTGGTCAATTTCTTCGTGCTGGCCTTCCTCTATTTCACGCTCGAGGCCCAGCTTCTCGGCATCACCCAGATCATGGTCTATGCCGGGGCCATCATGGTTTTGTTCCTGTTCGTGATCATGCTGCTCAACCTTGGATCTGGTACCGCGCTCCGTGAAAAGAAAGACGTCAAACCGCTCCTGGGCCTGATCGTAGGCATCTGCCTCTTCAGCGTGATTCTCACACAGGTGATTCTCCCGTTGACTGGATTCAAAAACCCGGCTGCCGACCCCAGCTACGGCTCGCCCCAGGCGATCGGCAAGACGCTCTTTACGCTCTATGTGTGGCCGTTTGAAATCATCAGCGTGCTGCTCCTGATTGGCATCGTGGGCTCGATCCTGCTAGCCAAGAGGAGGATATAGGCCATGGTCATGCTTTGGCCATACCTCGCTCTCGGACTCTTCATGTTCACGACCGGCGCCGTTGGAGTCATCGTTCGCAGGAATCCCGTGGTTGTGTTCATGTGCATCGAACTCATGCTCAATGCAGCCAATCTCACCTTCTTGGCGTTCGCGCGCTTTGCACCGTCGCCCGCAGTTAAGGGCTCGGAATTGACTCAGAGTTGGATGGCCGGCGAAATGATGGTCATTTTTGTCATGGCGGTTGCCGCCGCCGAAGTGGCCGTCGGGCTTGGCATCATCATGGCGATCTACCGCCTGAGGAATGAGGTCGACGTCGACGACATGAGCACGATGAGAGGATAAGCATGGAAGAGCATTTCAATCTCATCTGGTGGGTCATCGGGCTTCCCCTCGTCGGCTTCTTGATTCAGGCGCTGTTAGGCAAGGCGATCGTTAGCCTCTTTGGGCCGAGCCTGGGCAAGAAGGTGTGCGGCACGCTCGCTGTCCTGCCGATTGCTGGCTCATTCGCCTTGGGCGCCGTACTCACTTACCAACTTTGGCAAATGGGTCCCGCCTCACGGCAGGTCGTCGTGACCCTAGGAGACTGGATCACGACGAACAGTCTGAAGGTGCCATTCGAAGCGCTCATCGACCCGCTTTCCATGACGATGGTGCTCATCATCACCGGCGTCGGGGCGCTCATCCACCTTTACGCAACCGGCTATATGTCCGAAGAGCGCGATTACCCAAGGTTCTTCACGTACCTCAACCTCTTTATCGCCTGCATGCTGACGCTCGTGCTCGGCAATAACCTGCTCCTACTATTCATTGGATGGGAAGGTGTCGGTCTCTGCAGCTACCTGCTGATCGGCTTTTGGTATAAGGACGTCGCTAACGCAAAGGCCGGAAACAAGGCGTTCATCGTCAACCGGATTGGCGACTGGGGCCTCACGCTTGGCATGCTGCTGCTCGTGACCTTCATGGTCGGGCACATGGACCGGATCGGCATCAAGGACGGTCGTTGGCTGAGCTATGACGTCATCATTCCGAACGCCGTCGGCCTCTTGCAGCAGAATCCCGGCGTCGCGACAGCGATCGCGCTCCTCTTTTTTGTGGGAGCTATGGGCAAGTCAGCCCAATTTCCGCTTTACCTCTGGCTTCCCGATGCGATGGCCGGCCCAACGCCGGTATCGGCGCTCATCCATGCAGCGACGATGGTCACCGCAGGGGTGTTCTTGCTCAACCGGATGAACATCCTCTTCCAGCTTTCGCCGGTCGCCTCGGCAGTTATTGCGTGCGTCGGAGCCTTTACGGCGCTGTTTGCCGCCCTTGTCGCCTTTGGACAAACCGACATCAAGAAAGTCCTCGCCTATTCCACCGTATCGCAGCTCGGCTTTATGTTCATCGCCTGCGGAGCTGGAGTGTATTGGGCGGGCATGTTCCACGTAACCACGCACGCGTTCTTCAAGGCGCTGCTGTTCCTGGGAGCCGGGGCGGTCATACATGCCATGTCTCACAACCAAGACATGCGGAATTACGGCAGACTCATTAAGTATCTGCCGATCACCGGCGCATGCATGATCGTCGGATGGCTTGCGATCTCAGGCATCCCACCGTTGGCGGGATTCTGGTCGAAAGAAGCAATTCTTGGAGGTGGTCTGGCCAACCACCAGGCCGTTTGGGATGGCCAAAACTTGGGCATGATCGCTGGCTGGGTTGGCTTGGGCGTTGCAGCGCTGACCGCTTGGTATATGACCCGGATGACCTTCCTCACCTTCTTTGGAAAAGAGGAGCGCTGGCGGACGGCGACCGAGAATCATGACCATTCAAGCGAGCCGCATCAAGAACACGAGCATCATCACGACGCTCACGGCCACCATGCAGACCCCCACGGATTCGAGTTCACAGAAGAGGAGCTTAAGATCCGAGCCCAACTCGAATCGCACGACCACCATCACGACCTTTCTCCCAACCACACGCCGAGGGAAGTTCCGATCAGCATGTGGTTCCCGCTGGTCGTACTCGCCCTGCTCTCGATCGGCGGTGGATGGGTGCTCGCCAACAACGAGACTTTCGAAAACTGGCTTTATCCAAGCGGGCTGGAGTTGCTCGGCAAGCTGCACGTCCATCCGGAAGGCATTCCACTGATGGCGCTCTCGATCGCCGCAGCGGTGCTCGGAATAGCTGTCGGAGCCATCTTCTATATGAAGGGAATGCCCAAATCCGAAGGGTGGGATATGGCCAAGTGGTCATGGTTCCGTAAGGCGGAGCTCAACCAGTTCGGCTATGACAAGGCGATGATGGACGTCGCCGTCAAGGGAGGCAACGAAGTCGGAACGGTTCTCTGGAAAGGTTTCGATGCCGGACTCATCGATGGGATCGTCAACGGCATCGCTTATGTTTTTGGAGCATTCGGTCTCCTCTTTAGGAAGATCCAGACTGGATTCGTGCGGAGCTATGCGCTGCTCATGCTTATCGGCGCAGTTGGGTTCGTGGGCTACTTTGCATACGTTCTGATGACGGCGAGGGGGAACTGATGGAAAGCCTCGAACGATCCACCGGTTTTGGCATCTTGTCGCTGGTCACTTTCCTTCCGCTCTTCGCGGCGCTAGTAATCCTTTTCATTCCCGAAGTTTTCGCGAAGACCATCAAGGGCTTCGCCATCGCGGCCACCGTCGTGACGTTTTTGGTTTCACTGCAGGTGCTGGCTCAATTCCAGGGAGGGAGCTACCACTTCCAGATGGTGGAGTTCGTTCCATGGATCAAGCAGGCTGGAATCCACTACCGACTGGGCGTCGACGGAATCAGCATCTGGCTCGTTTTGCTGACGACCTTCTTGATGGTCATTTCGACTGTCTTCAGCGTTTATGTCGGTTCGAGGGTGAAGGCCTACATGGCCCTCATGCTGATTCTTGAGACGGCGATGCTGGGCGTGTTCCTCAGCCTGGACATGATCCTGTTCTTCACATTCTTCGAGATCACTCTCATCCCGATGTACTTCCTCATCGCGATTTGGGGTGGCGACAAGCGGGCGTATGCGAGCATCAAATTCTTCTTGTTCACGGCCGCCGGATCGATATTTATGCTCCTCGGGATGCTGTTTCTTGGCTACATCCAGTGGAAAACAACCGGGTCGTGGTCGTTCAGCATCCTCGACATTCAGGCGAACATCGCGAGCGGCAAATTCTGGATCGATTTCATGGCCATCGAGCCGCTCATTTTTTGGAGCTTCGCGCTGGCCTTCATGGTGAAGTGCCCGATGTTCCCGTTCCACACTTGGCTGCCTGACGCTCATACGGAAGCGCCAACAGCCGGCTCCATCATCTTGGCAGGCGTTCTGCTGAAGATGGGCACATACGGTTTCCTTCGATTCTGCCTGCCGCTTTTCCCCGACACGCTGACGCATCAAGTCGTGCCGATCATGATTCTCGCGGTCGTCGGAATCGTGTACGGCGCGATCGTCTCCGCCATGCAGCCCGACGTGAAAAGGCTTGTCGCCTACAGCTCCGTCTCCCACATGGGCTTCGTCATGCTGGGCATCTTCTCGCTCACCCAGAGCGGACTCATGGGAGGGTCCTATCAGCAACTCAATCATGGGATCAGTACCGGCGCACTCTTCTTGCTGATCGGTCTCATTTATGAGCGCACGCACACCCGACTTTTCAAAGACTACGGCGGCCTCAAAGCGCAGATGCCAATCTTTGCGGCGCTTTTCCTGATCGTCATGCTGAGCAGCGTCGGACTGCCGGGATTGAACGGCTTCGTCGGCGAATTCTTCTCGATGTACGGAGCGTTCGAAGCGTCCTACTCCGGCCAGTATGGGCTCAGCGTTTGGTACAGCGTGATCGCCGGCACCGGAGTGATTCTCGCTGCGGTGTACCTCCTCTGGATGTTCCAGAAGATGTTCTATGGCCCAATCACCAATCCCGCGCTCAAGCGGCTCAAAGATCTCAAAAAGTGGGAAATCGGCTTGGTGGGCGCGATGGTGGTGTTCATGTTCTGGGGAGGATTGCTGCCCAACACATTCCTCAAGAAGATGGAGGCAAGCCTCGGCGCGACCCGAATGATGGGGCTGAATAACGTGCGGTATAGGCCAATCTGGAGCGACTATGCGATGGAAATGGATGCGAAAGGCAACTTGGTCCAAGTCGAGCCTCGAATCCAGAACGGCTTCCTCGAAAACCCCAAGGTCGTGCGTGTCATCGCGCCGGCAGACCTGCACTACAAATTGGAAGATGACCAGGAGGTCGAGGCTTCTGTCGCACCGATCCAAGTTTCAGAGAGGGTCTCCCGATGACTTCGCGCGAAAGACTGATCGCAGTCGGCAAGGGTCAGGAGGCTGACCAAAAGCCGACCATCATCTGGCCGGGAGAGTCCGAAGAATTCGCCGACGCGCTCGTGATCCCATCCTGGATGCTTCTCCATGTCCAGGAAGTGCCGCTTCCCGATGGGAGGCTCTTGCTGGCTGAAGTGA
>JAYROD010000270.1:0-2613 GCA_041911835.1 Fimbriimonadaceae bacterium
AGACGGCGTCGGGTTCAGGTCAGCAAGCGATCAATACAATCCCCCCTCGGACACTGCTGGCAATCGCGAAGGAAGCATCCGTGAAAAGCGCGGGAAGTTCGGGTGCACCAAGCGACGAGACAATTGGAATGTGGCTGACCGACTTTCAGGAAGAGTTCTCACGGTAGCCGGCTCAGTCTATTGATGGCGACTCCTCGCCCTTTCTTGCGCGCTTTGTTTTCCACCGTTCGAACTTCGCCCGATCATTCCATGGTCGGCGAATCGCAGATTGCAGAGCCTCACTGATGACCACCAGTCCCCAGATGCCAATGGGCCAGGCGCTCCAAAATGAATGAAATCCAGTGAGGAAATTGATGCCCAGAAGCAGAATCGATGTGCCAAACCACGAGGACAGCCCACTCCAAGCCCTTCTGTGCATGGACTGCTGGAATTCGGCCCACAAGGTCGATTCCGACCTTTGTTGGCTGAGGGCTTCCTCGGCGCGCAAAATCGCCTCAGGCGGGATGCCGGCCTCCGCAGCCGAACGCATGAGCTCTGAACGGCTTATCCTCGAACCTGGGACGCTGGCTTCGTTAGCAAGCTTGAGGATCTCATGGGCCTCATCTTCCGAATAAACGCGGTCGTCCGACATCGGGCCCGATGGTACCTTCTGCGTGTGCTTGAGCCTGGAAACGCCGTACAATGAAAGCAGTGGAGCCACAAACGAGCTATCCGCGACGCAAAACGCGCGCCATACCCATAGGCAAAACGGGCATGGGTGGTGGGCACCCGATCCTCGTTCAATCGATGATCACCGAGGAGACATTCAATATCGACGCTTGCGTCGAGCAGATCATCGGTTTGGCGGAAGCCGGATGCGAGTTAGTGCGGGTGACGACACCTACCCTACGTGAGGCTCAATGCCTCCAAGGCATACGAGAGCAGCTCGCGGCGCGAGGTTGCCAGGTGCCGCTCACAGCGGATGTTCACCATCAAGGAACCGCCATCGCGGTTGAAGCGGCCAAATGGGTGGACGAGGTCCGGGTGAACCCAGGCCTTTTCGTCTTCAGGAAGGCTCAGAACAAAGAGGAGTGGACTGCCGAAGAGCATCGGCAAGAATTGCAGGCCATCGAAGAAGCCTATTTGCCGGTCATCGAGGCCTGCAAGAGCCGGAATATCTCGATGCGGGTTGGGGTCAACCACGGCTCTTTAGCGGAGCGCATGTTGGTCACCTACGGGGATACGCCCGAAGGAATGGTGGAGAGCGCGCTCGAGTACGTTCGGCTGTGCGAGAAGCATGGATTCAAGAATGTCAACATATCCGCGAAGGCCTCGAGGGTGCCGATCATGGTGGCGGCGAATAGGCTCCTTGCTCTGCGGATGGACGCAGAGGGGATGGATTATCCGATCCATTTGGGTGTCACGGAGGCCGGGGATGGCGACTACGCGCGCATCAAATCGACCGCCGGCATCGCCACACTATTGATGGAAGGAATCGGCGACACGATTCGAGTTTCGCTCGCGGAAGATCCTGTCAATGAAATCCCGGTTTGCTTTGACATCCTGCAGTCATTGGGTCTTCGTAAGACAAAGGTCGAGTACATCGCGTGCCCCTCTTGTGGACGTACCAAATTCAACTTGCCGATCGTGCTTCGGCAGGTTCGAGAAGCGACCAAGCATCTCATTGGATTGGACATCGCCGTAATGGGCTGCATCGTGAACGGGCCGGGAGAGATGGCAGATGCCGACTATGGGTATGTCGGCGCTGCCGGAGGCAAGATCACCCTGTACCGTCGAAAGGAGATCGTCAGGCACGGCATTCCGCAAGAAGAAGGGGTCGATGCGCTGATCGAGCTTTTGAAGGCCGACGGGATGTGGTCTGAACCTGAAGAGGCGAAGAGTTCAAAAACCGAACTCACCCAGCTTCGGTTGAGCTAGGCGATTCGTCTGTTTGGTAAGATGCGGGGCATAAGGCTATTTGCCGCATCCAGGAGGGGTTTCCTATGGTGAAAAAGAGTGTGATCGTGTTGGTATCGGCCACAATGCTGGCGAGCGTCTGCGCAAGCGCCCAGACACCGCCCAGCGCAACAGCAGAGATTCGAGAGCTTCTAAATCAGTACCGGCATTCGGCCTTGACGAACAGTCGCCATGGTATGGCGGATTGGATTCGCAATAACGTCCTTTCCAACTTCATGGGAGTGACGACGACCACTATGAGCACGTTCGATAAGAACTACTGGTACGAAGAGGTCGCCGCACCCACCAATGAACGGTGCACTGGCCTTACGTTTATTATCAATTCGGTGAGCGCGCAAAAAGGAGTCGCCGTGGTTCGCATGAACGTCGACTATCGAGGCAGTCGAATGAGCAATGGCAAGCGACGGACATATCGGTTCTATGGCTCATATCGCGACACCTGGCGGTGGGTAAACGGCCGCTGGTTCCTGGATACAGATGAAGAGCGATCGTATAAGGAGTGGGTTGGAGGAAAGTACTCCGCCTCAGACTCCAAGCCATCGAAGTAGTCGCCAACAAATCCTGAAAAGCTTGCAGAATTTCGCCGAATCCCTCATGATTCTGGGGTAAGCCTTCCAGCATGGAGCGATGCGTCGCTCCATGACTGGTGGCTTGACA
>JAYROD010000271.1:0-3569 GCA_041911835.1 Fimbriimonadaceae bacterium
AGAACGTGCGGCAGGCGGTCGAGGAGGCGTTGGCGATCCGCCTTCAGCTACGCGAGATGCCTATCCGCGACATTCGCGACGTGGAGGCGATGGCCTCGCTCGACGCTGTTGCGCGCGAGAAACTTCGCGTCTCCGAGGAGCTGGCTGATGCTTTCATCGCAAGCGTCTTCGCTGCCGAGAGCGATCGGGTGCTCGAGTCTCGACTCGCGGGCTTCGCTGTGGAAGCCGACCGGATTGCCAAGGGCAACGAGCAGAGCCTGCAGGCGCTGCGCCATGGCGCAGCTTCCGACCTCGCCATCGACGCCCTGAGCGGTGCTCCACGTACCCCATTTCACTGGCCGCTCGAATTCCCCGAGGTGTTTCGACGTGCCGATGCCGGGTTCGACGCGGTCGTTGGCAACCCGCCTTTCATGGGTGGCCGCCTTCTTGGGCGGCGGCTCGGGATGGCCTATCAGGAGTACCTGAAGCTCATCCGCAACAACGTCGTCGGCGCGCCCGATCTCTGTGTCTACTTCTTCCTGCGCGCCTTCTCCCTTCTGCGCAGTCGCGGGCACTTCGGTCTACTCGCCACGAAATCGATCTCCGAGACCGGATCGCGCGCCGTCTGCCTTGACCAGATCCTCGCTTCTGGCGGGCTGATCTACCGCGCGTACTCTCGGTTCCCTTGGCCGGGAACTGCCGCCGTTGTCGTGTCGATCGTCTGGGTGGCGCGGGAGTGGGAGGGGGGGGCACTGCTCAATGACAAGGCGGTTGGGTCCATCACGAGCGGACTCGAAGAGAACCTCGAGATCAAGGAGCCGCTGAAGCTCAAGGAGCTGAAGGGACAGTTCTCAGAAGGTCAGAAAACGATGGGACGCGGCTTCGAGCTCACAGCCGATGAGCTCGGCGAACTCATCGCCAAAAGTCCCAAGTGCGAGGAGGTCATCCTCCCGCTGTTCCATGGCCAAGACCTCAACACGATGCCCAGGCTCAAGGCGCATCGATGGGTCATCTACTTTCGTGACTGGCCAGAACCGAAGGCACGTCAATACGGCCCGGCCTTTCGCCGTCTTGAAGAACTGGTGAAGCCGTACCGCGATTCGCTCACCGGCCAGATCCACCAGGACTGTTTCTGGAAGCTCTGGGACCTTCGCCCTGGGTTGATGCGCTACTTCGATGCAAACGCGCACGCACTGGCGATCGCGCGCGTAACAAAGCACCTATGCGTGAGCAGGGTGACGACCCATGCGGTCTACAACGATGAGGTCAAGGTGCTCTTCTTCGACGGCTACCGCGAACTCGCCATTCTCCAGAGTACTATACATGATCTGTGGGCTCGGTGGCGTGCCGGAACTCTCGGCGCGGCAACGCTGCGCTACTCGACTTCGGCGACGTTGGAGACGTGGCCGATGCCGCCGATGATTGATGAGCTGGAACAGATCGGGAAGCGATACTCCGCACTTCGAGATGAGATCCGCCGCGAGGAGTCGGTGGGGCTCACTGACCTCTACAACCGGTTCCATGATCCGACCGCTACCTCGACGCCAGTGGACGCACTCCGTGAAGTCCACCGTGAGATGGACCTTGCGGTGCTCCGCGCATACGGTTGGACGGACATCGACCTCGGGTTGGACTTTCGCGACGTCGGCTATCTCCCTGCGAACGACCGGGTCCGGCTGACCGTTTCCGAGCCTGCACGGGCCGAATTGCTCAAGCGGCTAACGGATCTCAACCTTGAGCGCCACGCTCAGGAAGCGGCGTCGGGCGCGAAGCCGGGCACCTCGAAGGGGCGCGCGAAGAGGACGGCCCCTGCCGGCCAAGGCGCACTCGCACTCATCGATGCCCACCAAGCAGCCGAGCCGAAGACTTCCAAGGCCGCCGTTCCCGCGAAAAAGGCCAGTAAACGGAGATCCCGATGACCAAGACGTACCGGCTGGAAGTCGATCCACGCATCCTCGAACTTCTTGGTCCAAATCTCTACACGAACATTTATTACGTTTTGGCGGAACTGATTGCCAATGCGTATGACGCCGACGCCAAGAACGTATACATCATTGCTGGCAAGGACCACATCAGCGTTGAAGACGACGGCCACGGCATGTCCTACAAAGCGGGGGACATCACCAAGTACCTGAATGTGGCTGGCGTATCGAGAACGACAGAGAAGGAGTCGCTCACGAAGTCCAAAAAGCGACGGAAGATGGGCCGCAAAGGCGTCGGCAAGCTGGCGGCACTTTCCGTGTCCGAGAACGTGGATGTACTGACCATAGCCAAAGGGGAAAAATCCGGATTCGTGCTGACTCGTCATCCGGAGAATGGGCATGAACTGAAAGCGATCCCCGATGGAAAGATCGTCTTCGAACGCATCAAGAGTCACGGCTCCGCCATCATTATGCGCCACCCGCAGTATCGGCTCCATAAGACGTTGGCTGCCGTGAAGCGGAATCTTATAAAGATATTTCCGTTGGTCGATTCGAACTTTCGGATCCACGTCATCCGCGGCAAGGAAAGCCTGACGATTGATGACTTCGACCGCAGCATCATGGGCGAGCTATGCACGCTGATCACGCTGGGCGACAGATTCGCGTCGCTGGGCGACCTCGTTCCTGACACCTATCCGAAACGCAGGAAAGCGCTCGTCTCGGCACAGAAGGCGAAGATTCTACCCGTCATCATGAAGGCGAACGACGGTAAGCAGTCTGAGTACTCGCTTGAGGTTCATGGCTGGATCGGAACATACAAGACCACGCGCGGACGAAAAGCTGAGATGACTGACTTCCCGGACAACTTTATTTCATTGTTCGCCAACAAAAAGATGGGCGAGTTCAATATCCTCCCCGTCGTTGGTCAGAACAAGTTGAACGAAGTCTACGTCGTTGGGCAGTTGCACGTCGATTTGTTCGAACTGACCGAACTGCCGGACATGGCATTGAGCAATCGTCAAGGCTACAAGTCCGACGATCCACGTTACGAAGCGGCGCGCGAGTACGTAAGAAAGGAATTGCTCGCGGACATTTTAAAGCGCCGAGAGACGTACACGGATCTAGTGAACGCCGAGAAGAAAAAGCAGAAGGAAAAGGCTCAGCGGGAAGTCGAGGCAAGATTGAGGGCATCGGTCGACGGCTTCCGCAAGAGAGCCAGCGAAGAGGCGGCGACCGCACTGGCTAAGATGGGGGTAAAGGTTTCGCGCGAGGCGATGGAGAAGGCGATTTCCGAATCCATCAATGCCAACAGTCCAGACCTCGGGCTGAAAGCAGCGGTGGATTCCCAAAAGAAGAAGATCCTGATCAGCCAGACTTTTCCGGACAAACCGTTTTCCGACATCATTCATCAGATGCTGGTTTTCAACGATATCCCTTCCGATGACATCCTCTACACGAACTGCGACGACGAGGTGTGCCGTGTTCCGGAAGGCCGAGAGGTCTAGGACTACCTCCGCGAGTTCTTCGTCGAGAGCTACTCGACCCAGAAGATCTTTGTGCTCTTCGTGACGAGCGAGAACACGAAGGTCTCGTGGGGAGCCATCACCGAGGTCGGTGCGTCTTGGATCACCAAGATCGACCACAAGATTTTCAACATCCACCCCTTCC
>JAYROD010000272.1:0-1660 GCA_041911835.1 Fimbriimonadaceae bacterium
AAAGAGGCAAACCGCCAGCACGATGCTGGTGAGTCGAAACGCTTCCGGTCGAGTCGGCCAGACAACCTTCTTGAGTTCCTTACCGGTTTCGCTGAAGAAGCCCTTGAGGCCGCGTCGAGACTTCGGCAGCGCGATCGCGCCTGCCTTGGCAGTCTGCTCGATCGATTCTTTATCGTTTGCCATGAATATTGGGGCCCGCTCGTCAAAAGGGGAATGACCGAAGATACCCGATTTACATCGGCCAAACCTTAGT
Source organism: Fimbriimonadaceae bacterium (assembly GCA_041911835.1). GTDB lineage: Bacteria > Armatimonadota > Fimbriimonadia > Fimbriimonadales > Fimbriimonadaceae > JAYROD01. The sequence goes on from JAYROD010000272.1 coordinate 254, forward strand.
GTCCGAGTCTGATTTCTGCGGACGACGCTGTATAGTGTCCTTGACACTAACGACCGTGGCCGCGATGCATTCCAACGGCACCTACTCGGAACTCGAATACTTCGTCTTGTCGCTCGTCGCGGATGGTTGCGCTTCCGGTTACGCGATCCGTAAATCGATGAGCAACATGAAGGGCGGCCGCTGGAGTGCGGAAAGCGGATCCGTGTACCGAGTCTTGCGCCGCCTCGAGCGGGACGGACTCGTCGAGGAGTCGGGCAAGGCTGGAGTCCCGAATCGGGAGCGTACCGAGTACGCGGTTTCGGAACGAGGCAAAGTCGCGCTCCATGACTGGCTCGTGCTCGAACCGGACGTCACCGAGTTCGCCTATCTGGTCGATCCGATTCGGACGCGCGCATATTTCCTCGACCGCCTATCGCTCGAAGAGCAAGTTTCAACGGTGCGTTGCTGGCTTCAAGCGAGCAAAGCATTCTTGGCGGATTGCGAGAGCACGAGGCTGGTGATCGAGACTAGGCACGGGCCGAGCCGGGCGCGGGCATACCGCAACCTAATTGCGTTGGCTGAGGCCAGGCACGACTGGCTGAAGCACCTGCTGGCGGGCCTGAAGGACGAGCAACGGGCAGAAGCCGAACGGCTACTTGCGGATCGATAGGATCTTGTAGCGCTTCTTGCCCTCGGGAGCTTCGAACTTGATCGTATCGCCCGCGGCATGACCGTACAGCGCCGTGCCCATCGGCGATTCGTTGCTGATTAGGTCGCGGCCCGGATCGGCCTCGATCGTGGAAACTAGCCGGACTTCGAACTCGTCGTCGAAGTCCTGATCCTGCACCGTCGCGTAGCTTCCAATTCCCACGACGTCGCTCGGAATGCGGTCCTCGTCGAGAACGTGCGCGTTGCCGAAAATCGTCTTGAGCTCGGCGATTCTCGTCTCGACCATTGCCTGTTCGAACTTGACTTCATCGAGCTCGCTATTGTCTTCGCTGAATTCACCGTGCTGTTGGCTCTCACGAATCCGGTCGGCGATTTCAGGCCGCTTGTGCGTGGTCAGGTGCTCCAGCTCTTCCTGGAGTGCCTTGTAGCCTTCCGCGGTTAGCCACACCCCGGTTTGAGTTTCTGCAGTCGCCTCGTTCATCGCTTCCGTACCTCTCCCTTAGCTTCCGAAGTCAATGGAAGCCGCCATTATAGCCCGAACTCTTTGTGATCCTACGTCGCAAGTCCTACGATGGTTCGGTCATTTCTTACAAACGACCTCGCCCTATGACGAGTTCGGAGGCGCGGTTAGTTCCGGCATTCCCTACCGTTTCCATCTTTTCGCAGGTAGATTCAATGGGTGATCCGGCTTTCCTCGACGTTGTCCGTCCTGGTATGGCTGGTTTCGATCGCGGTGTGCCAAACGCTGTTCGATACCGT
>JAYROD010000273.1:0-10553 GCA_041911835.1 Fimbriimonadaceae bacterium
GACCATGTTCGTGACGGGCAGGTTGCCACGCAGCGGGTTCGTGAAGGAACTGTCGGGAACGTTGACGCAAGTCGGAGCGGATCCCACGCCTCCCGCAAGCGCCGCGCTCTGCCAAATGACGTCTGCGGAGTATCCCGGAGGATCGATGATTCCATCGTCGGGATTGCCGTCACCATCTAGGTCGTTCGCCGGGTTGGTGTCCATGACGGTCACGCGGCCATTCGATACGGTAACGATTCGGCCGGCAAACACGGCCGGGGACCTTTCGGCGATGAAGCTCGAGCCGCCAGGAAGCTGCTCGCCGAATCTGCGCAGCAACGGAGCTGCGATGTCGACGTTCGTGCTATGCGTTTTCCGGCTGCCGGCGCTCTTCGAGGGATAACTTGAACCCAGGCTGATTGCGTTCACAATCAGCTTTGCGGCGGCGGTGAACGCGAAATCCTTGACGGGATCCAGCCCGAGAAATCCGTTGTTGGCAACAACGGTCGGCGGGTTAGTGGAGCGGTCGAGACCGCGGTTCAACGTGGCCGAGATGCCGCGGGTCGTGATGACCACGTGCCCATCACCCAATTCGGCGGCGGCAATGTTCGCGCCGTTGGCATCGCCATAAACGGCGTCGAGGTGGAGCGAATCGGGCCGAACGGTTCCCAAGATGGGCGCGACGGCCACGGTAATGTCCGCCGGAATATCTACCGGTCGAATAACTTGGTTGCCTCCGAATTGCATGGAGAGCAGATCCGAGTCGCTAATCGAATGCGGATAGGAAAGTAGCGGGTGAAGCGGGTTGACGAACGGTGCTCCACCGCTGACACCCAAGGCGAACGGAATCGGGAGGCAGTTCGCGACATCGACCAGCAGTGAGCCACTGGGCAGCAGGTCGCAGATGAGCACGCCACCTTGATCCACGAAACGGCGCAGCCGCTCTCGCTCGAGTGAATTGAGCAGCATGCCGTCCTGCAGGCTGAGCATGAGAACGTCATATTCCGCCAATTGAGCGTCCGTGGCGTTCGTCAGCGAGACTTCCCAATATGCGCCGGACCTCTTGTCAAGCCGCGAGCCCACAGTGGGGATCGCGCCGCCAACGAGGGTTACCCACCGATCGTGCAGCGATTGAGTAAGCACCGTCTGTGCCCTCGGATTAACAAAAGACCAGGACGGCGGCTTGGCGCTGTTATCCTGGTCCAAATTGAACCAAACGTGGGACTCGGGGTTGAGGGGAATGCCGCCGACCGGCGCGGTCCGCTGGCTTTCGATGATCAGCGTTCCTGCGCGGATGGTCGTCGTCCGCTGCGCATAATTCAGCGCCTGGCCGAAAACCGCCGTGGCGGAAAGAAGCCCGATCAGGCTCGAAATCAAACGACGTGCGATCACGGATTCACCTCTCCAAAGTAGGCCAGCGTCGGGCTGACCGGAAGCCGGGGCATCGGTGGGAGCACCCAGCCGTCCTTATTGACCCTGATCGGAGTCGTGCCGTCCGAGGTATCGGTGGCCAGCGCGGGATCGTAGGTCAAGATCAGGTTCGGAACGTACAGGTCGGGGGTAGCGCCGGTAAGGACGTAGCCTGCAGGTACGTGCTGCTGCGGAATGAGCTGGCCGGTGGCGCCGATATAGCGCGGGATCCAGCCCCACTTCTTTTGCCATTCGGCTTGCTGGGCAATGGGAGGAGGCATATTCTCACTCACAGCGCCCAAAATCGTCACGCGGACATCCAGAGGTTCGCCGTAGAACGGCGTTTCGGGCATGGAGCCGAAAGCTTCGAATCGCTTACGTCGTGCAAGGTTCTCGGCGTCGGCTTGGCTGCTGCCACCTGCCACGAAACCGGCGACATCGTTGTTGTAGAGCTCGCGGGTGTCATCGGTGTTGTAGTTGAACCAGGGCCCGGGGATAACGAAGAAGGAACCCTCCTCGGCATAGATTGCGGCCTCGATCCGAATGTCGTGCGGGGTGACGGCGACGCGCGCCAGCTCATAGTTCTTCGGGCTGAAGAGCCCCGCGCTGCTGAGCTTCATCTGCATCGTCGACTCGTCCTGGGTCGCGAGCTGGAAGTCTCCTTCCGGATTGTTTGCAGCCGGGAGCATCTTGCGGTTATTGAAGGTCCAGGCATTGGGCGTGCTGAATGGGTGCACCAGGAGGTTCGAGACGGTCTCGAACTTCGGATAGGCATTGGTCGCCGGATTGCCCAGACCAAGGATCGGAACCTTCCCCGGAGTTGGGAAGATGTTGACCGAGCCTGCGGAGTTGAACGCAACGGTGCCTGCGGCGCCAAAGTTGATGTCTCGGCCGAAGAGATAGCTGGTGAACAGCGTCGCCGGCGGAGCAGAATCCGCGAAGGTGAGCGGTCCGATTCCCAATTGGATGAACGACGGTCCGTTGTCGTCGGCCGACTCCGTCAGAAGCAGGGATGGAGCGATCGGGCCGCCTCCGAAGGCGGTGTAAGCCAATGCATACGGCCGCCAAGTCTGCGGATTGGCCGGGTTGCCACCAAGCGCAGGCGGAGTCAGCGGATCGAGCAGGAACTGGCTGTTCAGGGTCAGGTTGGGAGAATCCGTCAGATCGAGTTCGACCGCATTCGGCGTATTCGGCAGCGCGTCGGCATTCTTCGGCTTCGGGTCTTGGCCCTCGGCCGGAGCGAAGAACTGGGTCGTATTGAGCGCCACGTAGTCCCGCGCCATGAGCATGCACATCGAGCTTGACGGCGTGCTGAGGGTTTGGCCGTTCTCGTCGACGATGCCTTTGGTAATGCTGCCATCGATATAGATGGACCCGTTCGAGACGATCGAGATCTGTTGATTAGTGGGGATGACTCCACGGACGCGGACGTCGCCTTCGAACAAGAGCACGCCGTTGAACGGCTGCCCGGCGTTGGCTTGCGGCTGCCCGTAGGTCAAGAAATCGGTATTCGAGAGCGCAGGCGAATCGATCAGCGCAGGCTGCCCGCGAAAAGCAAGGATCTTGCTATTCAAGATGTAGGTCTGTCCCCCGATCGTGCGGAGGCGATAGCGGACCGTTGCGGTATTGGCGGAGCCGCCATTCGGAAGTCGCCAGAACCTTCGAGCGCTGCGCGAGTCTCGTGTGATGGTAAATCCATCAGGCAGCAGCTTCACATAAGTGGCGATCGGTCGGTAGAACGGACCCTGCCAAGCTTGCGAAGCGGCATTTTCGGGGTTCAGCCAGTCCGATACCAAGGCCTTGCCGACTTCGACCGTCTCGCGGTCCTCTTCGCCGGGCAGGTTGCCCCGCTCGCTGGCGTCGACATAGACGCCCCGGCCATCGCCGTCCTGGCCGACGTTGCGGCCGTTATAGAGCGCGCCGCTGTTGCGCGTCATCAGCGTGTATCGATTGAGGTTCGTCGCGGGATCGACTCGTTGGGCCGATGGCGGCGCTTTGTAGCCCACCAGTCGCGAATAGCCGAGTGTATCGACTCCGGCCGTGCCATCGCGAACGACCGCTCCGACGGTGCTAAAGCCTCCATTGGAGCTGCTCAGCGGATTGTCGGTGCCGGGAGCCGGGTTGTCCGACAGCCGCCACGGCTGGCCCGTCGGCGCCGGCAGTGTGTTCCGGCCACCCCAAGTCGGATCGAAGAGTCCGGACACCTTGTTATAGAAGAATCGAGAAATGTTGACCTGAGAGGAGTCGTTGACGGCTTTGATATCGCCTGCGACCGCCAGCATGTCGCCTATATCGACATTCAGATAGGTATCGAGCCGACCATGGATATCGACGGGTGCATTGCTCCACAGCGAGCCGGAACCTAAAACCGTTCCCACGCTGGTGCCGATGGGACCACCGAGTTGGGTTCGAATTTGAACCGGCTGCCCTTCATACATGACGCCGACGCCAGTTTTGTCGGCTCCAGATGCAGTTGCCGAGCTGGCTGGTGCCGTCAGGGCGCCGATCTCGGCAGGGCGGCTGACATTGAAGAGATTCGTAATGTAGCGAGCTGTCTCGATGATGCCGATCGAAGCGAAGGCGATGAGCTTCCGGGAATACGGGTTTCTCGAATCCACCTTACGCAGATTGGCCAGAGCCGAGCGGAAGAGCGCGGCATTGCCGAATCCCGCCACTTGAACGTTTTCGCTCAGCAGCGTGCTCGGGTCGTTTGGATTCAACTTTCCCGGCCGGCCGACACTCTCGATGATCGTGTAGTTTCGGGCACGACCTGGCTGTCGCAGCGCTCCGTTTGGAGCTCCGAAGAGCACGAAGTCGCTCGGCGCGAACCGGACTCGAATCAGCGCGCGGCCGCGATCAAACATGACGCGGGTGTAAGGCCCGAGCCCGTCGGGACCACCCTGGTCCACAAGGGGATCTGCTGGGCCGCGAAGCGGGAAACCGGTTCCGAGACGGAGGTAAAGGGCGTCCGGGTCTTTTGTATTGCCGTTAATGTCGGTCGCCACCGGGGTGACCGTGGGTCTCCAGTCCGCGCCCAACTCGCTATTGAGCATCTGATAGTGCGCATAGCGCACGCCGGCTTCCGAGAGATCGCTCGAAAGGGTCCTCTGCTTGGACTTCCCACTGAACGTGATGTTCTTGCTGATGATGCCCGCAAAGGCGAAACCGATGATGACCAGAACCGCCAAGACCAGGATCGCCAAGATCAAGGTTTGGCCGGATTGCCGGCTTCGCTGCTTCAGATCGATGTTGCGAGTGCGCATTGTCCTTCCTATCGGATGAAGTTCCTCACGGTCGCTGAACCCTTCAAGCTGATCGACTGCGGATTAGGCAGGTTCGTCTGCGGGTAGTTGCGAATCGTCAGATTGATGCCCATGATCTGCCGGGTGTCGTAGTCCGCGGCGAAGACATCGTTGGGCTCAGTAAATTGGAAGCGATAGAACACTGAGATGTTCCCTGGCTGGGGCCCTAAGACCGCATCGTTATAGCCATCGGGGATCGGTTCTCCATAGCGAGAGTTCAGTTCGATGTAGCCGGCCCTATACTGCGGCTGCAAGATCGCCGACACGAAGTTGTTCGCGACGTAGGTCCGGGGATCGGTGTAATTCGCCGGAAGCGGGAGCCCCAGCACGGTCCAATCCGGCTCCTTCTGGTTCACATAGTTGATCAGGTACTGATTCGGACCCACGGGCCTCTGGCTGACTCGAGTGTAGCGGACAGGGCGCCCGTAGTTCGGACCAGGATTCTGGTCGGGGCCAATGACGATGTCGCTTCCTGGCACGATCTTGGCTCTGAAGAAGCCGCTCACCGGATCGAGAGGGCTCGGCGCGCCGTCCCATTGCGGCGTCACGCGAAGATCGATGAACCGCTTGCAGTACTTCGAAGCGTCAATCCCTGGAACCAGCGTGGCCCAGTCGAACCACAGCTTGTTGAACCGGCGATTGACCGTCTGGTATTGCGCGTCGAACCAATTGCCGACGTTGAGATTCGGATCGTTGTTCGGTGTCAGCGCAGGACCAGTCAGCATCGAGGGGCGGTTGTCGAACAGAGGCTTGTTGTCAGAAGCTCGGCGAGGAAGCGCTGGATTGCCATCGCCGACCTCGTCGATTCCGAAACTCGCGGTGATCTTGCCTTTTCGAGGCTCCGGTACGAAGCCAATGAAGACCTCGCGCAAAGCGACACTGTTCGGACCGGATAGCCATCCGTTGCCCGAACCGCCGGGACGATTGTTCGCCACGTCGATCGCATAGGAGAACGGATAAGCTTCGATTGGAGAAGCCGGAGTCTGCCTTGGGTCTAGGCCGCGCGCCTCATAGTAGGCGGCGACGTCGAAAAGCTCATATCCGTCCAAGGCTTCGTTCCCAAGTCCGTCGAAGCCGAAGAGGCTGAATCCGACGCCTTTTCCGGCGACGACTCGGGGGCGCCCAACCATATAGGGCGTATTGGGAACCCATGGCGCATAGGTGAGCCAGCTTTGCTCGACGACGCCTGTACCGGGATTGCGGTAGATGACGCTCGGCCAAGCGCGAATGAAGAGAGATGTCCATCCACCGTACTTGTTTTTCAGCACATCAGGCCCCACCTTGGCTTCGTTGTTGGTCTCCTCGCCAGGACGCACGGCAGTCTGGCCTTCGGCCGGCTCGCTGGAAACGCGCTGCGGAAGGAATTGGATGAGCGGGATGACCCGCGGGACGTTTTGGACGTTGGCGGCGTTCAGGTCATACACGACCTTTTGGGTCGCCTTATCGAAAACGGGCTGGATCATGTCGAAGCGGTTGACTTCGGTGACGATCGTCGCCTTGTTGAGCCAGTTCTTGAGGATTGCGTCGTGGGCGGCGCTAAGCCCCGGCACGAAGAACGCGGGATCGTCCATGTCGTCTTCGTTGATTTGCCCGTCCCCATTGAAGTCATAGAAATAGGCTGGGTTCACCTGCCACCGGGGCGGGTTGGCGGCATTGTTGAATACTCGCCACGGGATCTCGGCTCGCCACAAGACGTAAAGATTGTCCTCGTCCGCGTTCCGCGCCATGAGCAGCCCGTCGTAGCCGTTGTTATAGCCCAGCGGGTTTCCGGCGATGTTGAACGGCCTGCGCAGCCCGATAAAGTATCGAATCAGCGTGGAGCCCTCGGCGACCGGCAGCGTGGTTTGACCCTTGGTCGTTTTGAGGGTTGGGTCGATCTTATTGATATCGGGGTTGACGAGGACACCCGGAGCCGTCGGATCGATGTTCTCCTCGCCTTCGGCGGGCTTGAAGATGTCGAGCTTGACATTCTGGAGCGTTACCGGCTCGGGATTGCCGTTCAGCCCAGGCAACACGATTTGAAGCGTGCCTTGGGTCCCGCTGTTGTCTCGAACGCCGGCGCTGATGCTGATCTCCCGACTGATGCGATCGATCAGAGTTCGCGCTTTGTCCTGTGCTTGGGCGAAGCCTTGGGCAGCCCGCGTCAGATTGAAGGCTTGGACAACCGGGATAGCGATCAGCGAGAGTAAGATCGTCGAGATCGCAATGACGGTAATCAGCTCGATCAGCGTGAAGCCGCGTCGTTGAGTGTTGCGCATCATGATTACTGCTGACCTCCAATGAGGAAGGTCTCTGTGTCGGTTTTACGGAAGCTCCGCATCCAGCCTTCGAGTGTGCGGAGATTGTCTTGAGGCGTGGCGCCGTTGAGGTGGAATCCGGCGGGATTCCAGAGCACCCGCACGGAAACCGAGGCGCCCCTTACCCTGCGTACGGAGTATCCGTTCGAATAGTCGAACTGGACGGCGTTCGGGTCCTTGGTCGTGATATCGACGAACGGCCGGTTAAATGGGTCTCCCGGTCCACGCTGAACCTGGAATTCCTGATCCTGAAGTTCTTGGAGCGTATTGCTCGAGTCTCGGTACCAGATCTCGCCGATGACTACTTTCTTGCCGTCTTCCGACGAAGGGAAGTAGATGCGAGTCGGCACACCGGTTACGCCGTTCGAGCCACCCACATAGCATTGGCCGACTTCGAGGTTCGCCGGAGAGCTGACCACGGTGACCTGATATTGCGTCGCAGCCTTGAGCACTTGGGGCGCCCATTCGCCGTTCGCCATGTAAAGCGCGCGCACGCTCCGGCCCTTCACGTCAGGAATCAGGACATTGTTGAGCCATGGAGCCAAAGGATTGGTGCTCGGATATGAGATTCGAGCTGCGACCATGCCGTTGTTTGGCAATCCATCTTCGTCGGTGAAGGTGATGATCCCAGCCGACCGGTCGATCTTATAGCTCGAGGGCAGGAACACGCCGCCCGTCTCGAGGTCGAGCAGAATGATGTCTCTGTCCTCGGTTACGCCGTCCGTCAGCGGCACCTGGGTGCCGAGTCCAGGGTTGCGGAGTCCGTCGGGGCCATCCGCTCCCTTAGTCTTGAGGTTGCGCAGAATCGTCTTGACGGCATAGGGCTGGATCGCCGGAATTCGGAAGTCGTCGCGAATGATCCGCCAGTCGAAAACGGTGTAGTCCACGCGAGCCGTCAGCGGTTCCCGGCCCCTCGGCTTGTTCACTTTATAGCTGAACGCCGCTGGATTGACGAGGATGAAGCCGAGGTTGGCGCTCAGCACCTTGTACTGGTATGGATCGCCTGTGAATGCCGTATTCAGTGGGAGCTCGTCGAAGATGCGCTGAATCGTGATTGAATCGTATTCGCTCGAAACGTAGTTCGCCTCCGAGTAGGGGGAAGGGCCATAGTTGCTCGGCTCGGCGATCAGCTTCTGAATCGAAAGCACCCAGTAGTTGCCTTGCACCGCCGCGAACGGAGGCGGCGAAGCCGGATCGAGGCTCACGCTTCGAATGAGGCTGTACTGCTGGATGGTGCCGCCCTGATTGTAGTTGAACGTCAGCGAGATGCGGAATTTCCGCGGCTGGCCCGGAGCGAGCCACAATTGGTCCTCGTTCGGGAACGGGTCCGTCGGGTCGGTGTCCGAGTTGTCGACGTAATAGAAGACGGTCTCGTTATAGCCTCCAAAGGCGTTCGGGCGGTTGGCCGATCGATCACCAAATCGCCGAACCAAATCGTTCCCGTAGACCTCGAGCACTCCTGGGGTTCCAACGCCGCTAGGCTGACGGCTGTAGTAGACCGGGGCGAACTGCAGGCTGATCAGCCCACCAAAAGCTCCGGTCAAGTTACTGCCAATAAACCTCGGGGATGGTACGCGCTTGCCTTCGCCAATCACCCGGTTGACGCGATTCGCGCCGCTGACGTACGGCCAATAGCCAATGTCGCCGCTGGCGTTGGTCACGTGGCCGTTCGCATCGACCCCCAGCGCGCCGTCCGGCATGAGGTCACGCTCAGTCGTGTCGGAATCGGGCACAAATGCCACCGACGCGCCAATCAAGACGTACTTGCCAGGCAGTATTTGATCTGCCACGGAGTCGGCGCTTCCCTTCAGCCGCTCCAGCTCGGCGCGAGCCAAGTTGTCGGCGATGGTCGTGTCCCTTGTCGTGCGGAGGATGGCGAGGCCACCCGGGAAAATCTGCACGATGGCAAGAATTCCCACGAGGAAGACCACGATCACCACCAGGACCTCGATCAGCGAGGTGCCGCTATTGCGCCTGTTCCGAGTCATCAATTTCACCGCTTCACTCAATTCGATCGAACCGTCAATCTCGCGTTAAGGCAGCACACGCCAGGATTGGCGATGCAGTTTCAGCGAGTCGTAGGGCTTGGCGCTGCCGCCGAGGAAGAGCACGATATCGCGCCGACCGGCGTAAGGCACTGGAGGCGACGCGCTCTGATTCCAGTCGCGGAAATAGCCGTTCCAGGTGATCACCGTGTTCTCAGGCGGATCGCTGTAGCCAAGCTGTCGAGGGTCGTCGAAGGCATTGCCCGAACCGAGGCCCCAAGTCGTCCAAAAGAGCGTGTATCGAAGGTCGTATCGCTTGCCACCGCCGCCGGTCGGCACTTCTGCCGCATCATAGCCGTCGATCGCGTAGTAGCACGTATTCGTCGGATTGCCCGGGTTCATGGGGTCGTCGCACGAAACGAGCTGGGCAGGGCCGTACTGCTGGCGGGCATTTGCTGCATCGTCCGCCGCGTTGACGACTCCGTCGCCATTGAGGTCGAGCTGAGCGCCGCTGCCGAGGGGCGTCGGATCCTGGTTTGGCCAATTGACGGCCGTCAAAACCGCATTCGCCCCCACACGGTTATAGGAGGGGCGGAACGTCTCCAGGGAATCGACACGCTTCGGGTAGAGAAAGCCTGTCAAGATGTTGGCGGGTAGCGGCTGACCGATATTGGGACCGGACTTATAGGTGTCCACAAACCCTAATAGCGCCGGCGGATATCCGCCTTGGTCGATCCGATAAAGCTGCAAAGCCGTCCGAATCGTGTTCATATTTGAAATATCCGATCCACGATAGGCGGCGTCCTTGGCTCGGGCGAAGACCGGGAAGAGGATCGCTGCCAAAACGGCGATGATCGCAATTACGGTCAAAAGCTCAATCAAGGTAAAGCCTTGACGTCGATTCATATATACACTCCGATTCACGCTTTTTCTCTGACTGGCGCGCTTAGCCTAATGTTCCCTAAGACGCCACCTCCGACGATGGCCTTTGCAGTCCCCTGGAAGGTGGCATAAGCCGCCCGTCCCTTACTCCCGAACTCAAAGCCCCAATCAAACCTCATTCGTCCTCGCAACATTGCCAGCAGGACCTTCGGGCAACCCCAGCCGTTCAGCCACGGCCCTCCGTCGCCCACTGCCAGTATGCCACGAGCCAGCCCGAAAGAGGGCCATAAAATATCGCCGCGGCAAGCGCCCCGACCGCCAGATAGGGTCCAAATGGGATCATGGTGGCTCCGACTTCGGGTTCGGTATCGGCCTCTTCGACGGCAAACGGGTTCTCACCGAACCAGGATTCATACAGCTTCGGAGCGAAGAGTCCGATGACGTCGATACAGAGCAGATAACCCAAGCCGCATTTGAGCAGCGACCCCATGGATTCGGGCGCCTCATCCGGCGCTTCTGCCTCCTCAGCCTCTTCCTTGCTTGCACCGCTCCGCGGACGAATCATGATCTGGACGATCCCAAACACTGCACCCAGGACTACCGCCAATCCAAAGCTCATCAACGCCGCCATCGGGAAAAGCACGGAGCCGATGCCCCTCGCCATCTTGATGTCGCCGTGCCCCATCGCATCCTTGCCC
>JAYROD010000274.1:0-7867 GCA_041911835.1 Fimbriimonadaceae bacterium
AAACAGGAACGGCGCCTCTTCAGGGGCTGGGGTCAGTTATTGGTTTGGGAATAAGGGCTATGACAAGGTCTATCTGCGCTACTACATCAAGTTTAAGGACGATTACGATCAGGGGAATTTGAACCACACCGGCGTTGCGTTGACGGCTTGCGCGGGTGACGACAAATGGCGCGGAATGGGCACCGCGGGGATCAAGCCGAACGGCGACGACTATTTCTGCGCGAGCTTCGAATCGTGGTGCGATTGGAGGCGGGTGGCTCCTCCCGGCTATGCCTTTTTCTACACTTACTGGATGGAGATGACGAAGGATAAGGACGGCCATTTTTGGGGGAACATGCTGGGGCCGTTGCCAGAGAATCGACACATTTTCAAGCGCGGAGTTTGGACGTGCTGCGAGCTGTTGGTGAAATGCAATACCGCTGGAAAGAATGATGGTGAATTGGCCGCGTGGATCGATGGAAAGCTGTATGTTTATTACACGGGTATTCGTTGGCGGTCGAGTCCCGAGGTCTTGTTGAAGCGGTTTGGGCTGGATGCGTATGTGCACAAGGCCGAGCGGGACAATACGGTTTACTATGACGACGTTGTGCTATCGACTGGGTATGTCGGGCCGATGAAGTGAGGTCGGTGTAGGCGACAATCAGTCAATTCCTGGCCATCGCGAGGAAATCGTAGAACTGCCCCCAACCTGGATCTAGGGCAAATTCGATGTCAGGAGAGAATGGTCCTAACTCTGCGAGGAACCTCTTTGCGCTCTCTTCTCGGTCACGACAATACAAAATGTAGTCCCGCTTTCCTTCGATGGTGATCACCGCGATCCAAGCACAGTATTCCTCGCGATCTTGTTCCTCCAAGATATTGTCGATTGGGATAAAAGCTTCGGATTCTTCGCGGCTTGGCAGTGGCCGGTTTCGGTACGTAAACGTGACATATGCTCGCCACGGATAATCGGACTTTCGAACGGGCGGTTCTTCCGCGTACATGATTTTGCCCAGCCAGCTTCCGTCTTCGTTTTTGATCGAAGCGACAACCCACCGCACGTCTTCCCTGCGCTTGGGCTTTTTGGAGGAGAACCAGGGGAGTTTCATGGAGGCGGTCCAATTATTTCACTTTTGGCGACGGAAACCGATGACCTAAAGAATTTCCTTCAACGGGTCCGTGGACGGTCGGAAGCGTATGCCAGGTCCCTTGCCAGGCCCATCCTTTTGAAAATTTGAACCTGTCAGAAAGTAGCCATCTTGCTCCCACGGTTGAAGTTCGTCCAGGGCCGCCTTTATTGCAGGCAGGATTGCATCCACCGATTTCGGAAGAGTGTAGTTCAACATGGTGATTCGAAAGTCTTCGGTCTCGCCGCCGTTGTATCCATCTGAGTTCTCCACCGCATGATAGCCAAGAGCCGACATCTTGGCCCTGAATTTCTTCAGCTTGCTGTGTTCGGAGTTCGTCTTGAAACTGAGCGACAGGGCTGGAGCGCCAGAAATCGTGTCCACAATGATTCCGGTGTATTCATCGTTTTTTCGCGAGATCCACAGCATGTCGACAAGGTCACCGTGCAGAAGCCTTTGGACAACTTGCCGAAGCTGTGCCTCGGTCACTTGATGGATTGGCTCTTGCCCTGACGTGAATGCCACATATCCTGCATTTCCGGTCAGGTAGACCGTGCCGGTTCGGCGCATCAGGAAAAATATGATGAATGCAATGATGGCAAGGCTTGCTACACAAATCAAGATCAACTTAAGCATGTATCATCGTCCATCGGCTTCCAGTGTGTGCAGAGATCCTTCGCAAGCTCAGGATGACTGGTTCCACTCTTCCTACTTCTTCAACTTCCCTGAATCCATGAGCAGTTTCATAAACACGCCGCCGACCACCGTGCGTGCATACATTCCCCGTGTCTCGCCGGAAATCGTGTCGTGCCAGTCGGTGAACGGCACGCGGCTGGTGGTCTCGTTCAGCATCTTATAGATCGTGTCCGCGTAGGGTGAGAAATCCTGAGGGCTGGACGTCAATGAGCCGGTCCAGATCTGCCAATCGTCTTTCGTAAACGTTGCGCGTGAATCCAGCGGCAGGCCGTACTTGTTGAAGTGCTTGGCATAGAACTTCAGCTCTTTGTCGATGACTTCTTGTGGGAAGAGCCCGAAGCCGAGTAGCTTGTCCCATACGAGGTTGTACTTCTGGCTCCAGGTGCCGGGCTTATCGAACGCGAGCCGGAAGTGGTCGCCGTCGTCTGCGGCTTTGACCCAGTCCTTGGCCCATTGCTTTGCTTTGTCGATGAACGGTTTGGCCTCTTCTTTCTTGCCCAACATTTCGAGTAGGTCGGCGTATGCTCGGATGGCAATGATCGCTTTGATACTGAGGTTGGCGTTATGCGCTAAGTGACCAGTGAAATCGTCGGTGCACAATTGGTTTTCTGGGTCGAAACCTTTTTCGAGCAAGTAGTTGGCCCACTTCTTCAAGAGCTCAACATATTTGGAAGCGAACTTCGTGCTCTTTTCGACGCGTGCCACCGCGTCCATCATGAGCAGCATGTTGGCGGTCTCTTCCACGGGCATTTGGTCTTCTTCCGTCTTTTCTCCGCCGCCATACACTTGCCCGTTCGCCTTCGGATACGTGCCAAGATCGTGCGGCGCAAACGGGAATTTCCACCGCGGCATGCTGGCGTAATCGAGCACGGGGCGGAGATTTGCCTTCATCAGTTCGGGTGAGAAATAAAGGAAGAATGGGCATGCCGGGAAGATGACATCGACAGTGGAGATGCAGCCGTTGCTCGTGTTCTCTTTGGCGAACATGAGCAGGTCGCCGTTGAGGTCCTCGACGAGGCCATGGCCGGCGAGGCATTGGCGGTAGGCGAGGGCGAGGATTTGGTTGTATGAGGGAGGTGTGGCGTCGAAGTGGGGTTCCCGTGCTGAGTATGCCGTAGCACCACCGTTCATTGTGTCAAGCGCATCTGCAGTTTGCGAAAACACCTGCTTCAAATCTCCACCATTTCTTCGCCAGAATGCGTCGAGCGGTCTCTTGAAATACTCGATCGAGGACTGTTGGTCATAGACGATAAATATCCTCTCTTCGTTTTCAGGGTGCTTCTGGTACAAACGGACAGTTGGGATTGCCATTGCCGCTACGGGCCAATCTTCACTCGCAGACTTTGGGAAATCCAATTCGTCGGTGAGTGGAAGCTTTCCAGTATCTGCGAAAGATTGACGCACCGTATCGTGGGCACCAATAATTGTTTCGGTCTGCTGCGACGGTGGAAAGAGATAAAGTCTTCCCCAATCAATCTTTATGCGATCGCCCCGATGCTGGAGGACGGGCTGCTCGGCCGAAGAAATCGTCATTACGTTTCGGCCCATCACCTTATAACGTGAGATGTTGATTTTTTCGTCAGAGCTCTTAGTGCTCCATTCCCCGGTGACATCGAAGTACAAACTGACTTCATGTGCCTTTTGATCGACCGAGCGCGTCCGCAACGTGATGAACGACAGAGGCTCTACAGGGACGTTGAGGACTTGATCTTGTGCTGCGGAGCAGAATTCAACGATTAGATCGACCCCGCCAGCCGTGAACTGATAGCGCGAAATGAGCGGGGAAACATTCAGGGATATCTGCTCCATCGCGGGCACATCAATGGCCGCAGGGCCGCACCAACGATACGCCTTTCCATCAATCCGCACCATCCCAAACATCCCCATGATCCCGCCAGTCCAGTGTCGAGGCCAGTCGTCGGTGAGCTTGTCGGTCATGGACCAGACGCTGATGTAGGGGTCCATAGTGACGAGTGGGACCGCAGGGGGACGAAACGTCGACTGAGAAGTGGAATTAACCATAAGGAGGAGGAAACCAAGCATGGTGTTGGGATTAGCTTGGCACATTCGATTTTGGAATGTGGATTGTAACTTGTGGAATAGGAACCCCACCCCCAGCCCCGCCCCGATTTTCGCGAGAGCAAAAACAAGGGAGGGGAGCCCAAACCGGTATCCTGGCGCGCATGAGCCGAAGGACCGTTTTCATATGGATCTGCCTCACCGTCGTTTTCGTCGTGGGCGTTTTGCTGGCCACCCACTACTTCATGATGAGTTTCATTCGAGAGCCGTCCGTGCGCGGGCAATACGGCGACATGTTTGGGGTGGCTGATGCGATCTTCTCGGGCTTTGCGCTGGTGGGGGTCGTGTGGGCGCTGGTCTACCAAGGGCAGGAGGTCAATGTGACGATGCGGGAACTGCGGGATGCCGCAGTAGCGCACAAAGAGCAGGCACGGTTGAGCGCCCTCGCCGCTTTGATCCAAGCAACGGACGCGACGATAGAGGAAGGGCAAACGATCAATGTGCCATTCGAGGGTCGGGAAGTTAGCATCACCGAGCTCAAGCGCATCTGCCTGGTCCATCTCGTGCAGCAATTTGAGGCGGTCAACAACAAGAGCGACTAGATCGGACGAACCGGGCGCACCGATCGGCCGGACTTTGAGCTCTCGATGGCTGCTTCAGCGATGCTGACCGCCATCAGCCCGTCATAAGCAGTCACTGGGGGAGGCTCTTTCGTCATCACCGAAACCACAAATGCTTGGAGTTGATTGAAATACGGATCGTCCTCCGGCATCAAGGGCGATTCGGTGATCGACGCTCCGCTCAGGCTGACCCGCAAGGAATGCGCGACTCGGCTGTCAAATTCGAGCATTCCTTCGCTGCCGCAAACTTCAAATGTCACGCGTCCTCCGGCAGGGTCCATCCAAGTGCTTTCCACATGCGCGATCGCGCCGGACTCGAACGTCAACGTGGTCAAGGCATAGTCGACGCCCCCCAAGTCGCGTCGGTGGGCCGCCGCAGCCGAATAGACGCTCTTAACTTCTCCCAGAGTCCACCGCAGCCAGTCGAAGTCATGGACCGCCAAATCGAGCAGAATGCCGCCGGAACGCGCGAAATCCTTGAACCAGCCGCCTTCGCCGGAGGGCGCCTTCCCTCCCCGCCGAGTTCGTACGGCCGCAGGTTTCCCAATGGCGCCGTCGATAATGAGTTTTCTCGCCGACTTGAATTCGGGGAAGAACCGGACGACCTGCCCAGGCATGAGGAGTACGCCTGCCGTCTCTGCCGCTCGAAAGAGCTGGGTGCATTGCTCGACGTTGGAAGCCATGGGCTTTTCCATAAGGAGCGGCTTTCCGGCATCGATGATCTCGAGCCCAATCGGCAAGTGCAGGTCGGTCGGCAAGCACACGCCTATGGCGTCGCACGATTCGATAAGCGTCGTTTGTGACGATGCGGCCTCCGCTTTCCACGTCTCGCAAAAGCGCTGCAGTTTCTCGCCATGCACGTCGAAAGCCATGAGCTGGACGTCGGGCATCTTCGAGTAGTGCCGTGCATGCGTGGCGCCCATTCCGCCCGCACCCAGAATTCCCACCTTCATTGGACTCCAGTTTGCCACGCTTCCGCAGAACCTTGCCGAATGCTACGATGATCGAGTGGAAACCGTCATTTGCATCGTTATCGGCTTAGTCGCGGGTATCGCGGGCGGGCTGTTCGGGATTGGGGGCGGCATCATTATCATCCCGGCTCTCGTGCTGACGCTCGGCTTCACCCAGAAGAAGGCGCAAGGAACCTCGCTGGTCGCACTCCTCGCGCCCGTGGGAATCCTCGGTCTTATGAACTATTACCGCGAGAATCAAGTCGATCTTGCGAAGGGTGCGTACATCGCGCTGGGTTTTCTTGTGGGGGCGTTCTTCGGTTCGAAGATCGCCGTGGGACTACAAGACGATCTCATGCGGCGACTCTTCAGCGTCTTCCTGATCGCTGTCGGAGTCTACATGTTCTTCAAAAAGTAGCCTCGGTACATAATTGGAATTCACATGGCCATCACCGATCATTCACAAACGAACTGGGGAGCCGCGAAGCGCTTTCGCCTCATCCTCCGCGAAGCCGGCACCACGAGGGATATGGGCGGCGACGACATGTCGCTGGCTGTCGGGATCGTCGACAACATCTTCATGAACGCTCTCGACACGGGAAGCAGCGACATCCACCTGCAGCCGGAGCGAGACCAGCTTCGCATCCGGTATCGCCAAGACGGCGTTCTGCACGACACCGGACAACTTCCACCCGAGCAGGCCACCAACGTCATCGCCCGACTGAAGCTGGCTTCCGGCATGCGCATCGATGAAAACCGCGAAGCCCAGGACGGCCGTATCGACATGGAATACATGGGCCGCCGGCTCTCGGCACGCGCCTCATGCGTTCCCTGTCTGAACGGCGAGAAAATGGTCATGCGACTTCTCGACCCTCAGGCCATGAAGGTCGACCTGGCCAAGCTCGGCATGCCGGACGACGTCATGCAGCGCTGGAGTCGCGCCATCCAAGTTCCCTACGGCCTTATCTTGGTTACGGGTCCCACGGGATCCGGTAAGACATCCACGCTCTATGCCTCCCTCCATCAGCTCGATTCCAAGAAGCGGAACATCGTCACCGTCGAAGATCCCGTGGAATATGAGTTCGAGCACAACATCGCTCAGGTCCAGGTCACCGAAAAGCTGACCTTCCCGAGCGTCATGAGGACCTTCTTGCGTCAGGACCCGGACGTCATGATGGTTGGCGAAATGCGTGACCCCGAATCTTTGGCCATCGGAATCCAAGCCGGTCTCACCGGCCACCTCGTGCTCAGCACGATACACACGAACAACGCCGTCGAAACGATTGGACGAATGGTCGATATGGGCGCCGAACCGTATCTCATCGCCGGCGTCACCGTCGCCATTCTCGCTCAACGGCTCGTCCGCTTGAACTGTCCGAAATGCAGAGAACCGTTCTCACCCGACCCGGCGGAACTTCAGATGCTCGGCATCTCGGATGCAGAACGAGAGACCGCCAAGTTCGCCCACGGAAAAGGCTGCGCAGATTGTCGCGGAACGGGATTCAAGGGACGAATCGGCGTGTTCGAGATCATTACGGGCACGCCGGAATTCCGCGGCGCCATCGCGCAGCACTCGGATTACCAAACCTTGATGAAAGCGGCACGCTCCCAGGGTTATCGCACGATGATCGAAGACGGAAAGGCCAAAGTCCTCGCCGGCTGGACCACCCCGGATGAAGTGCTGAAGGCTGTTTATACTCAAGCGATCGAGTAGCTAACAAAACTGAAACTCAGGCATCCCAAACATCAGCCGCGTCACAATCCCTAAGGTTCTCGACGCGGTCATTTTGTCCTTCAGCGACTCGGGGCCACCCGCCTTATTGAACGCTTCGAGCAGAAGCGCCTTCTTTTCATCGGGGACCGGGGCATCGAAATTGGCGATGAGCCACGACACGGAGTCGTCCGAACTGCCAATCTTCCCCGCCATCATCATCTGCACGCGTATCAACTCCGCCACGGCCCGATCGGGCGCAGTCTGGAATAAAAGGTCGCTGAACTTGAGCCGCTCGCTCATCGAATCGGTCGTGATCCAGGCCGTCCCCCAGTCCCATCCACCCACGTTCGGCGGGTAAAAGAGCAGCATCCCCATTTTGAGCATCGCTCCGGCACAGAGACCTGCCGTCCCGATCACCTCGTTGCGAGCGGGAGTCCACGGCTTGGCGTCTTTTGAAGCGAAACTGGTCAGGATCGATTTCGCGTTAAGCTGCCGGACGATCGGAATGACGAAATCGACGGGACTCTTCACGATCTTGCGAACACAAGCATCCGAATAGAACTCGGGCGAAGTTGCGATCGCCCGGAGGACCGGCTTGATCTCGCCCCCGCTCTCGAGATAGACTTTGCCCAGGCGAGAGACGACCTCTTCGGACGGATTGGGCGCCGCGAAGAATTCCCACAGCTTCTTGGAGAGCCGTCGGGCCGTCTCAGGGCGCACCGCTAAGAGATCGACCATTTGGCGCCAATCGAGATTGCCGTT
>JAYROD010000275.1:0-2588 GCA_041911835.1 Fimbriimonadaceae bacterium
CACGACGAATCTTGCCAACGCCTCGACGGCGGGCTACAAGAAGGAAGGTGTGGCATTCGATGACGCGTTTTCTCAAGCCCTCCGTGCCAATGGTGGCGAAGGGCCAGATATCGGAACGCTAGGAACTGGACCGACTGAAAAAGCCAGATTCACCGACATGTCGGTAGGACAGCTCACAGTAACCGGCAACCCTCTCGATGTCGCCATCACTTCCCAGAAGGGCTTTTTCGCCATTCAAGACGCCGATGGCGTGATCCGCTATACACGGAACGGCTCGTTCGAGCTCGACGCCCAAGGCGATCTGGTCACTCATCAAGGGCTCAGAGTCCTCGATGACCGCGGCCAGCCGATCAATCTCGGAAAGGGAGAACCCGTTATTGGTGAGGATGGTTCGATCACGATCGACGGTGAGGACCAGGGCAAGATCGGCGTTTGGGATGGGACGTTCAGCAAGTTGAGTGGAACCGAATTCTCATCGAACGACGCCCGCCCGATCGGCAATCCCGAGTTGAAGCCAAGAGCCATAGAGGGCTCCAACGTCAACCCGATAGAGACGATGGTCGGGATGATCAATTTGAACCGCGCTTTCGAGTTGTCCCAGCGCTCTATCGTGCAGCAGGACGAACTTACCCAACGATTGATCCAGAGCCTCAACCAGGCCTAAGAGGATCGCTACCCAAGGCGCATGAGGCGCTGAGGTCAACCAACGTCAAGGATGGCGATGATAACCGAACCGAGGAGCAATCGCCGCTATGATGCGAGCCTTGAACACAGCGGGCACTGGAATGGTCGCCCAACAGTACAACCTGGACGTAATCGCCAACAACTTGGCGAACGTCAACACAAACGGATTCAAACAACAGCGAGCCGAGTTCCAGGACTTGATGTATCAGACGTACCGTGCGTCGGGCGCATCGGTCGGGGGCAATGTGAAGACCCCCGAGTCGTCACAGGTGGGCCTCGGTGTCCGCTTCGTCGGGAATGCAACCAATCTCTCGCAGGGGCCGCTCCAAGCGACGAGCAATCCGCTCGACATCGCTATCAACGGAGAAGGTTTCTTCGCTGTCGAACGACCGGACGGAACCACTGCCTACACTCGCGACGGGAGCCTGCGGCGGGATTCAAACGGCTTGCTGGTAAACCCGGATGGCCTTCCTCTTCTGCCGAACATCACGGTGCCGAATGGCGCCACGGCGATCACCGTCTCAAGCACGGGAGCGGTCAGTGCCATCCTTCCAGGCCAAAACGAACCTCAAGACATCGGCACCATCCAGTTAACAGTCTTTCCCAATCCGGCTGGCCTGACCCGCATCGGACAGAACCTATACACTTCCGGCGGTGCCAGCGGCGACGCGCAGACAGTGGCACCTGGCGAAAGTGGAGCTGGAACGCTGTCCTCAGGATTCATCGAGGGCTCGAATGTCCAGATCGTCGAAGAAATGGTGCGCATGATCCTCGCGCAGCGTGCCTATGAGATCAACTCAAAGGGCATTCAAACAGCGGATGAAATGTTGAGCACGCTCAACAACATTAAGCGATAAGGAAGATGGTCCATTTTCTAGTTGCGACAATCCTTCTGGCGCCGGTATCGATTCCGATCCGAGTCGATGGCGAGGGCTATTTACGATTTGTCCGAGACGCGCGTGTCGTCTATGCGAAGCAAGCCACGTTGGTCGTCGAAGCCGGCAAGCTTTGCTCGAAATCTGGTGAGCCGCTGATCCCGACGGTTCAATTGCCGGACGACATCGCCTCCTTGACCATCGACCTGCAGGGCAACGTATTGGTGGGCAAGAACGCCGTCGGGCGCCTTGTTCTCGCGCTGTTTCCGAACGAGGGAATGCTGCAAACCAAGGGTGACTTCCTCGTCTCGGTCGAACGTCCCAAGCTGGGAAATCCTGGCGACGACACGTGCGGCGTTATCCGAATGCTGGCATCGGCCGCTCCTGCCAAGCCAGATACGGGGATTGCGTCCAATCCCGCACCTACGAAGAGCGCTGCCTCGCCGGCAATCGTCAAGGGGTCAATCGAAAGAGCTTCGCAGAAGCAGGATTCGGTCGTGATTAGCGTGCATCCCCAATCCTCGATCGAAGGCAAATCCTTCACGCTCGGTGAAATCGCCGAGATCCACGCGCCGCCCGAAGTGCTCGAGACTCTCAAGGGTGTGGTGGTGGGAGATTCGCCTCCGCTCGGAACGGAGAGGGGGATCGATCAGGTGCGCGTATTGGCTCGACTCCGCATGGCAGGGCTGAAACCGGAAGGATGGGCGATCACCGTGCCGTCCAACGCGAGAGTGCTCCACGACGGTCAGCACATTTCCAATCTCGATTTCGTCCATGCCGCTCAAAATGCTGTCCGGGAGCAACTAGGAGTCACGGCGCCCATGAACTCCGCAGTACCTGCACCCGAAATGGTGGTGCCGCACGGTGAACTGCAGCTGGTCGCAGAATCCGTTGCAGGGAACGGCCTCAAGGCAACCGTAGTGATCGGCGTCTATGTCGATTCAAAACGATTCAATTCCCGTACTGTATCGCTGGGCGGTGTTGCGGGGGGGATATTTGTCCGAGCCGGCACCACCGTCAAGATCCGCG
>JAYROD010000276.1:0-7458 GCA_041911835.1 Fimbriimonadaceae bacterium
ATGCCCGGCTAATTTGGTTCGAGGGCTGCGGGCACAGCGAAGGCCGATGGATGCACCCGGAGCTTTACCACCGAGAATTGCTGAGTTTCCTACAAGCTTGCGGATTTTTGGGCGGCGGGTCCTAGTTGGCCGTTCTCTCGTCATCGTTAGAGAAGTCTTACTCTCGTGCGCGATAAAGGTAAGATGGACTCCTCGGGGACACCGGAGTTCCCAGAAGCGAGAAGGAGCTCGCAGCTTCCACCTTGGAGGAAAAACGTCATGGGAATGACGCTGGAACCCTGGCAACTGGCTCAGCTTCAACGACTTGAACGATTGGACCCTGAGCGGACCGAACGTGTGCTGAACACTCTGTGGGAGGCGCACCCCGAGCTATTTGAGGACCTTTCAGTAGCCGCCGTCGATCAAGAGATGCTGACGGTTGGCCGTTGCGCGGACCTGTTGGGAATCGAGCCGGCAGAGGTCGAAGCCCGCCTCGTCGAATACCGACAGCGAACCCAGGCGGGTGGTTGCCGCATCATACTCGATGGGGAAAGAGGCAATGTCGCCCGTCTCGCCGAAGCGCGGATCCCGGTTTGGGAGATTGTCCGCGAATATCGAAAGCTTGGCTCAGTCGAGTTGCTTCGCGAGGCATTTCCGTTTTTGACTCCCACCGAACTCGTCGCTGCGATGCGATACGCCGAAGCCAATCCTGCAGAGATCGAGGCGCAAATCAGGCAGTTCGAGAGCCTGATTGAGCGGCGCCGCACGGAATACCCGTTCGCAAAGTAGGCAGCAGGCCATAATCGGTGCATGGGCACGCTGCTTACGACCGAAATTCCTGGCCTGCCCCAACCAAAGCGCGGCAAGGTGCGCGAGGTCTACGATCTTGGGGACAAGTTGTTTATCGTCTCTACGGATCGGCTTAGCGCGTTCGACGTCGTGATGGCGAACGGGGTGCCTGACAAAGGCAAAGTGCTCAACCAACTCAGCGCCTTTTGGTTCGACAAATTGAGCGCCGTCTGCCCCCACCACCTCCTCTCCATCGACGACGACCTGCTCTCCCGGCAAGTGCCCGGTTGGACTCCAGACTTCGCCGGCAGATCCGCCCTCGCGACGAAAGCGACCCCTCTGTCTATAGAGTGCGTGGCGCGCGGCTATCTCACAGGATCGCTCTTCAAGGAATATCGAGCCCAGGGCGGCAAGGTGCACGAGCTCTCTCTGCCACCCGACCTTATGGACGGTTCCGAACTGCCTGAGCCGATCTTCACTCCGGCAACGAAAGCGGAAAGCGGCCACGACGAGAATATCTCGTTCGATCAAGCTGTCGACCGGGTCGGCAAGGAGACAGCCGAATTGGCTCGCTCATGGACCTTGGACCTCTTTAGGCAGGCGCAATCCCACGCGCGGCGCTGCGGTCTCATTCTTGCCGACACGAAGTTCGAATTCGGCTTGACCGACGATGGGTTGATCTGGATCGACGAGGCTCTGACCCCAGACAGCTCGCGCTATTGGGATGCCAAGACCTGGAGGCCGGGCGGGCCCCAGCCGAGCTATGACAAGCAGTTCGTGCGGGATTATCTGGAGTCGATCGGCTGGAACAAACAACCTCCGGGACCAGAACTGCCAGACGAGATCGTGAGGAAGACCCGAGACAAATATCTCGAAGCCTATCGGCTCCTGACCGGACACGAACTCGCAACCTAATGTTTCTGGTCTACAACCTGCTGCTGACCCTCTTCTCGCCGATTTGGGTGCCTTGGATGCTCTGGCGCACTTCAAGACGCGAAAAGAAACCGAATTGGAAAGAACGAACGGGCGACTACTCGATCGTCAAACCCGAACCCGGCGAACGTCGAATTTGGGTCCATGCGGTCTCGGTCGGGGAAGTGGTCGCCGCGCTGCCTATACTCCGGGAAATCCGATCTCGCGATGCCGAGCTGAAAATCGTGCTGAGCGTCACCACCAGCAGCGGTCATACGACGGCCGAGGAGAAGGCTATCGGGCTATTTGACCATTTGGTTTATTTCCCGCTCGACGTCCCCCGATTTCAACTCGCCGCCATGGTTAGGGTTCAGCCGAAGGTCGTCGCCATCATGGAGACGGAGCTTTGGATGAACTTCCTTTGGGCGGCGAAGAGCATGGACGCCCGCACGATGCTCGTCAACGGCCGGATCAGCGACCGGAGCTTCCCACGTTCCAGGCGGCTTCGTTTCTTTTACAGATCGCTGCTCCGGAATCTCGATGAGGCGCATATGCAGACCCAGGTGGACGCCGAGCGCATTATGGAATTGGGAGCGAAAACCGCCGACGTCTTCGGAAACTGCAAATTCGATGAAGCCGCGTCGCAATCGATAGCCGAGCCGCAAGCGCTGCGGATTGAGTTGGGCCTCGAGCCCGGCAAGCCGGTTCTCGTGATTGGATCGACAAGAGGCGCCGACGAGGAACAGCTCGTCATCCGGGCCATCGCCGGAATCGGTCTGGATAAGCTCAACGTCGTTCATGCCCCTCGGCATCTCGAGCGAGTCCCCGAGCTGGCTGCAGCCGTCGAACGAATGTTCGGTACCGTTGCGTTGAGATCGAAGGCACAGACAGGTCCATACCTCATCCTCGATACCTACGGCGAACTTGGAGAGGTCTACTCCTTGGCTGATTTGGTCATCGTGGGGGGCGCCTTTGGCCCGTATGGCGGCCAAAATCTGATCCAGCCTTTGGCTCAGGGCAAGCCCGTCATCCATGGCCCTCATATGGACAATTTCCAGGACGCCGCGAATGGAGCTCATTCAGTTGGAGCGTCAATCGTATGCCCCGACTCCGAGTCGGTCGAGTCGGCGATCAGGTCGCTCTTGGAGAATGCCGACAAGACTCGTGCGATGAGTGAAGCTGCCGCGAAATTCGTACGTGGGCATCTTGGCGCTGCGGATCGATATGCACAAGCCGTCGTGGCGGTGGCTAATTCCGCCGAGCGAAGCTGAATTCAGCGAGCTCTTCCAGGACCCCAATGTCACCGGGAAGCCCGCGCAGATGAGACACAGCCTCTTGCACCCTCGACTCGGCTGCGGCGCGTGCCCCCTCGAGGCCTAACAATGCGACGTAAGTTGCTTTCCGTCGATCCCTGTCCGAGCCAACTGCCTTTCCAAGTTCCTCTTGGGTCGAGGTCTCATTCAGCACGTCGTCGGCAATTTGAAACGCGGCGCCGAGGAGCGCACCGAACTCGGCAAGCCGCTCGATCTCTTCGGAGTTCGCACCGCCGGCGATCGCGCCCATCGCGCACGATGCCGAGAAAAGCGCTGCGGTCTTGTTGTCATGGACGGCTTGGATTGCTTCAGTCGTCAGAGACTCACCTTCGGCTTCAATATCCATCACCTCTCCCCGAACGAGCAGTCCAGACGCCCGGGCGAGACGCCCGACGCATGCTGCGCGCGCTCTTTCCGGCAATGGGGAAGCCGCCAATATTTCGAAAGCGAGCGCAAAGAGGCCATCGCCCGCCAGGATCGCAAGCGCCTCTCCAAACACCTTGTGGCAGGTTGGACGCCCTCGCCTCAGGTCATCATTGTCCAGCGCCGGAAGATCGTCGTGGATGAGGGAGAAGCAGTGCACCAATTCGGCGGAGCACGCCGGATCGAGCGCAAGGTCCGCTTTGCCTCCCACAGCCTCGGCTGCGGCAAAGCACAGCGCGGGGCGGATCCGCTTGCCTGGAGCGAGCGCCATGTAACGCATTGCCTCGTGAAGGCGCTTGGGCTCGGTCTGTGGATCGGGAAGCACCTGCTCAAGTCGGCGATCCACCCGATCGCGATAGGACTTCAGGCTCATTTCAGCCGACACGCGGCGAGTGTACCAGCGCATCCTGTTGGAGCCATGGGTAGACTCGAACACCCATGGCGACCATCCGACCGTTCCGAGGGCTGCGTTATGGCGGCTCGGCCGGCCCTCTCGGCGATCTCGTCGCTCCTCCCTACGATGTGCTTTCAGCCGAGGAACGGGACGCCTTCGCTGCCAAGAGCCCTCACAACGTCGTTCATCTAACGCTGCCCGAGCAGAAGTCGGATGACCGAAGCAAGTTCGTCAAATATGCTCGGAGCGCCGCTGCTCTACAGCGCTGGCGCGATGAAGGCGCACTCGAACTCGAACCGAAACCTGCTTTCTATCGATACACCCAGGAGTTCGACGTACCTGGTACAAATCGCAGGGCCAAAAGACTCTCGCTGATTGCGACCATTAAAGTCGAGCCGTACGATAAGGGTGTGGTGTTGCCACACGAACAGACTTTTCCGAAGCACAAGGAAGACCGGTTGAGGATCCTCGAGGCCACGCGGTCGCATCTCGAATGCATCTATGGCCTTTTCGAGGATGACGATCAAGCCGTCTTCAAGATGATTCAGGCTGCTCCGGGCGCGGTGGTCGAAAACGTGACCACTGAAGATGGCGTTCACCACCTAGTAGAGCGCATCGACGATCCAGCATGGACGAAAAGAATCGCTGAAGCGGTCGAACCCAAAAAAGTGTGGATCGCGGATGGACACCACCGGTACGAAACCGCCTGCACCTTCCGAGAAATGGCAGGCGAGAAGTCCGGAATTGTGGCTGAGGACTTCATGATGATGGCGCTCAGCAGCATCAGCGACCCTGGATTAGAACTCTTACCAACCCACAGAATTCTGGATAAGGTCACTCTCGATTCGAACGAGATACGGGCCAAGCTGGAAGCTGCATTCCCGCACCGCACGCTCGCGAACACGGACCTCGTAGCGGAGCTCGACCGCCTTGGCAAATCCGGACAGCGCGCCTTCGGTGTGGCGTTTCCAGACGGCCAGGGCATCGTGCTTCACTTCGATGATCCTTCCGCGTTTGCCGACTCATCGCCAGGTGAGAGCGCGCGACTCAGCGAACTCGACGTGACGATCCTGCACCGTAGGATATTCGACCGAATATTGGGCCTTCAGGGGCTCGATTTCTTTTCTTACACACGCGATCCGCATGAGGCGCTCGATGCGGTCGAACACGGCGCCAAAGCCTCTTTCCTCATGAATCCGCCAACGGTCGACGATATGAGGCAAATCGCTTTGGGGGGAGAAAAGATGCCCCAAAAGAGCACCTATTACTATCCAAAAATACTCAGCGGCCTCGTCCTCTGGTCTCTGAACGACTTTGTCCCATGAAGATTCGCCTACTCGGAACCGGTGCGGCAGAAGGAATCCCGGCATTCTATTCGGACAGCGCGGTTAGCAACTACGCGCGGGAGCGTGGTGGCAAAGACGTTCGAACCCGCAGCAGCGCCCTCGTCGACGGCCATTTGAAGATCGATTTGGGGCCGGATTCTCTCCTCCAGATCCACCGAGACAGGCTGGACGCAAGAGACTGGACCGCAGTGTTCTTCACGCATAGCCACGACGACCATTTTGCGGTGGACGAACTGCAATATTGCCTCTACCCCTTTAACGAAAGCGAATACGTCGGCTTTACGATCTTCGGCAACGCCACGGTCGCTGCGGCCGTGTGGGAGCGATATCCCGATTGGCCCTTCGAGGTCGTAGAAACGAGGAGCTTCGAGCCATTCCGCCACGCGGAATACACCATCACTCCCATTCGTGCTAACCACATGGACAACGAGGATGGGCACAACCTCATCATTCAAGATGCCGAATCTGCCCTGCTCTACGGAACCGATACCGGGATTTGGAGCGAAGAGACGTTCGAGTATCTCCAGAAATTCCGGCTCGATGCGCTGGTCATCGAGTGCACGGAAGGCTTCCACAAGACGGATTACCTGGGTCACCTCGACGTCGAAGGCTGTATTGCGGTCGTTTCGCGTCTTCGGGAGCAAGGGACGCTCCTGCCGAATTCAAAGGTCGTGACCACCCATCATAGCCACAACGGTGGAGCGACGCATTCAGAACTCGAAAGCGCCCTCCAAGACCACGGCATCGCGGCGGGCTTCGACGGAATGGAGTTCTGCTTTTAAAGGGTTCGAAGCTTTTTGAACCGGTGACCCGTCTGGAAAGCAGGCCAAAGGAGTGGCGGGCACAGAGGGCCAGGATGGCCAATTACCCTCAGATTTGCTGGATTCCGCACAATCCGTTCAATTCTTCCTACCAACTGCCGACACTAACATTGGGGCCGAGCGCATGGAGGAGTCAGAGTGTCTTTCGTTGGCAGATTGCTAGGGTTTGGCCGCGACGATCATTATGATCGCGGCATTCAGGCCTATGATCGGGGCGAATACGATTTAGCTATCGCCGAGTTCCGATATTGCCTGGAACACTCGACAGAGCCCACCACGATTCGACTTGCGAAATTCTATACGGCGGAGAGCTACGCCCAAATTGGATCGCAGTCCCTCAAATCCTCCGACCCGGAAGACGCCATCAAGAATCTCTTGTCGGCCCTCGAAATGCACCCGACGTATCCCGACTTGCACTTCCAGCTCGCGGTCGCATACCGTACGAACGGGCAATATGAAGAACAGGTTCAACATCTCGAGCGGGCGCTAGAGCTGAACCCAGGCTATTCTGCCGCGATGCTACTGTTGGGAGTCGTTTGGTACGAAGGCGGCCGACATGAGGAAGCGTTGGCAAAAATAGCGCATGCGGTCGAAATCGAACCCGGCCTCTCCAATATCAGATACCACGAGGCGATCACGGCCCATCGAGCAGGCGACTTCGAAATGGCGACTCGCCATCTCAACGGGATGCGGAATCCCGATGCGATCTTGGCGAACGCCTTGGCCAAGGAGGGCGATGGATTTGCCCGGGAAGGTCAGTGGACGAATGCGGCCGACAAATACGCGGCCGCTCTCGAAATCTGTCCACGATATGCTGACATCCGCTGCAAGTACGGCAAAGCAAAATTCCAATTGGGCGACATACCTGGATCGATCGAACAGTTCGAAATTGCTCTCGAGATCAACCCGCGCTATGCGGATGCTCACGCCCACTATGGGCTGGCGCTCAGAGCTTCAGGGCAAGAGAATAAGGCGATCGCCGAATTCAAAGCTGCGCTTGAATCCAACCCGGAGCATGAAGTCGCACGCGATCAGCTGAACGAGTCCAAAGCCGCTTAATCCACGGTCACGACAATCCACTCCGGATCGCCTTTCAGGCGGAACATAACTTCGCCCGGAGCATCGCGCATCTCCACACCCATGCCTTCTAGCTGCGCGCGAATGGCGTCGGCCGACTGAAAGTCTTTGCCCTTTTTGGCCGCAATTCGATCCATAACCATTTGGTGAATGGTATCTCCAATGGGACCGCTGGCCTTCTTCGGGCCGGCGGCGGCCAAGTTGGGTTGAGGTGCGTAATCGCTATAGACGATTCCGAGGAGCGCATTCACGTTGCCAATGAACTCGAGTGCGCTTCGACCCTCAGCGGAATTCAGCGTGCTTTGCCGGAGGATGACCTTGGTGCCTTCATAGGCCTTCGCAAGCACCACCGACGTGTTGAGGTCGTCGCACATGGCATCGAGCGTGTCGGAATAGAGGGCGCG
>JAYROD010000277.1:0-5118 GCA_041911835.1 Fimbriimonadaceae bacterium
ATCGAGCAAGATGACAATATCCGTAAGTTCGAGGAGATTGGAACGCACCCCGCAGCCAACCATAACGCCATCGGGGAAGCCATTACTTTTCATGAAATGATCGGCGCTGAACGAAAAGCGGACCGCTTGCGCTACTTGCGGCACCGCTGGGCCGACAAGCTTCAAAATGAACCAAAGGTCTCGTTCCACACGAACCTCGATCCGAAGATGTCGTGCGCCTTGACAACTGTAGAGATCAAGGGAATTGAGCCCGGCAAGCTGGCCGACTGGCTACTCACCAATTACAACATCTTCGTGACCGGAATCGGCCACCCGGACTTCCAAGGTATTCGCGTCTCGCCCAACGTCTACACGACGACCAAGGAGGTTGATCTGCTGGGAGAAGCCTTGTTGAAGGCGGCACGCGAGGGTATTCATTGAGGCCCAAGCAGTACATCTGCCATTGGACGCCCAAGCCGATCCGAATCGACGGTACGTTGACCGATCCTGGTTGGAAAACCGCGCCCTGGACGGATGACTTCGTCGATATAGAAGGCGACAAGAAGCCTAAGCCACGATTCCGAACGCGCGCAAAAATGCTTTGGGACGCGGAGTACTTCTACATTGGCGCAGAACTCGAAGAGCCGGATGTGTGGGCGACGCTGACGGTGCGGGATTCCGTGATCTTCCACGACAATGATTTTGAGGTCTTCATCGATCCCAACGGCGATAACCACAATTACTACGAATTCGAGATCAACGCCCTAAACACCGGCTGGGATCTGAGGCTCCCCATTCCGTATAAGGATGGCGGAAGCGCCATCGATGCCTGGGACATCGTTGGCCTAAAAACGGCGGTTCATATAAGTGGTTCACTGAACGATCCGAGGACCCGAGACAAAGGATGGTCCGTTGAGATCGCGATGCCTTGGAAGGCGCTGGCGGAGTATGCCGGCTGCAGCTGCCCTCCGCAAGAAGGCGACCTCTGGCGGCTCAACTTCTCGAGGGTTGAATGGAAAGTCGACGTGATTGACGGCAAGTACGTCAAACATCCCGAGACTCCTGAGGACAACTGGGTTTGGTCGCCCCAATGGGTTATCGATATGCACCGACCCGAACGATGGGGATATGTCCAGTTCGACCGCTCGGGGAGCAAGAAACTCATTCTCGAAGATACGTACGAGGCGCGCGAGCTGCTGTACCCGGTGTACTATGCGCAAAAGGCGTTCTTCGATCGAAACAAATTTTGGGCGGGAAGTCTCAACCAGTTGGGAATTTCGGCGCCCGGAGTGAAGCTGACGCCCACAACGAATGGCTACACAGCTTCTACGAAGTTCAAAGACGCTCATGGCAAGACGGTCACCGTCGAGATTCGACAAGATTCGAAGGTGGAAGTGATAAGGGAATAGGAGATCAAACGGTGCGGTTATTTCGAGAGAACTTTACAAGCAGTACTAAGTGGGAGCCGATCGTCGGCTACTCCCGGGCAGTTCGCGTTGGCTCACAAATCATGGTCTCCGGAACCACGGCGACCGGCCCAGATGGCGAGATCGTTGGCAAAGGGGATGCCTATGCGCAAACGGTGCAGACAATTCTTAATATCCGCGCGGCGCTCAACAAAGCTGGAGCCAGGCTGGAGCACGTCGTTCGCACGCGCATCTACGTGACGAATATCGCTGACTGGGAGCTTGTCGGCAAGGCTCATGGGGAGTACTTCGCCAAGGTCAAGCCCGCGACGTCGCTAATCGGTGTTTCAGCGCTCGTATCGCCAGACATGCTGGTGGAAATGGAAGCAGAGGCGTTCCTCGAAGAATGACGGGCAAGACATCGAACTGCATTGTGCTCGGGGTACCCGACCGGGCCAAGGCAGTCATGCATTGCACATCCGTCTACATGAGCCAGTACTCGACCTCTAGTTCCCAGACACATCGGCCGCGGAAGTCGAACTGGGTGCTCAAGGTTGGCAACGGGTCCAGCTCACCGCTGATGAACTCTACATGAAGGATCCATTCGGCTACCTCTTCTGCGTTTCGCCATTAGAATCACCGCCGTAGGACAACTACTGCAATAGTTTTGCAGAAAAGCGTCATAATATAAGCGATGGCGCAAATGGATCGAAGCTGGAGCGCGGACAGGGTTGGAGCTTACGCAAGCTTTGCCTGCGCAGTTCATTGCTTCCTAAGCTCCATCGCGCTCGGCGTCATGTCGGTAGTGGGTTTGGGCTTCTTGGGCAGCCCAACGGTCGACGTCGTGTTCATCGTCCTCGCCGTTTCGATCGGTTCCTTCGCCGTCTGGTCGGGTTACACCAAGCACAAGTCATGGCTCCCAGGTGGGTTGTTCTTGACTGGGCTGACCATGGTTATCGTCAGTCACTTTGTGCTCGGCCATACGCATTTGGAGGCTCATCCGCACGCTCGAACCGCAGTGGACGTTTTTTCCGATTGTCTCGCGGTGCTGGGGGGACTAACGCTCGTGTCGTTCCACTTCGTGAACTCGCGGTTGATTCGAAGAGCTCGGCCTAACCACTTTCACGCTTGACGGCGGGGGCACCGCACGCTTCGCCGTCTGGTAACTTCGAGGCATGCTCAAGCGAAAGCTCGTCGCCGAAGATCTTCTGGCTCTGCAATTCGTTTCCGATGTCCAGATCAATCCGGATGGCCGCCGGGCAGTTTGTTGTGTGAAGTTCTCGAAGTCCCTCGGCAGCTATCGCTCTCGGTTGTACGAACTTTCGGAAGAGAGAGAACCGATCGAACTGACGCATGGCGATTTCATGGATGTGTCCCCGCGGTGGTCGCCCGATGGCTCAAAATTGCTGTTCCTCTCCAACCGAAACAAGCCCCTCCCCGGGCTGTACATTTTAGAAAGTGGCTACGGAGAGCCGAAGCAAGCCGTCGAATTGCCCGAAGGGTCGTTGACGGACGTCCAGTGGTCGCCCGACGGCAGCAGCGTCGCGTTTCAATTTCGTGCAAAGGGCGAGGATCGCACGTCTCGGGCGGAAGAGCTCCGCAAGTCCGAAGATCGCAGCACCCCACCTGTGGAGGTTACGACTTGGCCTTACAGACTCGACGGAGACGGCCTGTTCAATGACGACCGTTTCGAAGTCCATGTGCTGGAGTTGGCAACCGGCAGGCACCGTCGCGTCTTTGGCGGTTCGAACTTCAGGGAGCTGAGCTATTGTTGGTCTCCGGACGGCAAGCGTATGGCAGTAGCCGCGCAATCGGGTAAGGACAGCTTCAAGAAGCCACCCAGCAAAGACTTTTTCATCTTGGATTTGCGCGCCGGCAAGAAGTCCAAGATCGAAACGCCAAGAGGGTCGAAGTCGGCATTGGCATGGAGCCCCAATGGCCAATGGATTGCGTGCATCGCTGACGATCGGTCCGAGAACCCTTGGGGGCCCAAAGCCGAACACATTCTGCTCATCGACGTTCGAACCGGGAAATGGAGAACCCTCCTGGCCGAAGAGGACCTCTTTGTGGACTCGCACGCTATCGGTGACGCGAGGGATCCAGCGGAAGGGAAGCTCTTTTGGTCGGCGGATGGCAAGTGGATCAGTTTTCAACTCGGAGAAGAAGGCCGGCAGGGTCTTGCGAGGGTGGACCTTCAAGGGAAGCTGGAACGATTGCAGGCCCGATTCAAGGGGGAGGCCCATATTTGGAGCGCCTCTCGAGATGGGAGGGCGTTTGGCGCCACGGTAACGTCCGGAGCGAAGCCGGTCGAAGCAGCCTTCGTGAAGCTTGCCGGTGGTGGCGCCGTCACGACGATGACCAGTCGATTCAACGCAGAATTCGTCAGGAATATCGAGCTAGCCACGCCGCAAGAGTTCTCCATTCGGTCGTCCGATGGAAGCAGAATTCAGTGCTGGACGCTGCGTCATCCATCCAAAACCAGGCAAAGGGCGGCGATTGAAGTTCATGGTGGCCCCATGGCCATGTACACCACGGGCTTTTTCTTCGAGATGCAGCTCCTTGCGGCTAACGGATTCGCCGTCTTCTTCAGCAATCCACGGGGCAGCACCGGCTATGGGGAGGCGTTCGCCCGAGCCATCATGGGGAACTGGGGAGAGCTGGACTGGCAAGATATCCAGGCTTTGACGGACTATGCCGCGAATCAGCCTTACGTCGATCCGAAAAAGATCTGCATTCTTGGAGGGAGCTACGGCGGGTTCATGGTCAACTGGGCGGTTGGACATTCGAACCGCTATTATCGCGCCGTCACGGATCGATGCGTGAGCAACCTCATGAGCAAATGGGGCAACAGCGATTACATGTTCATCCCCGACGGCAACTGGCCCGGCAGCGTGTTTGCGGATTCGACGACCCTATGGAACTGCAGCCCGATCAAGTACTTCGCGCGGGTGAAGACGCCGACCCTGATCGTTCACAGCGAGGGAGATCTCCGCTGCCCGATCGAGCAGGGCGAGCAAGTTTATGCGGCGCTCAAGCTGCTGGGAGTCGAGACGAAGTTCATCCGCTATCCGGCATCGACGTCTCATGGGATGTCCCGCGGCGGCCCACCAGATCTCCGCGTCCATCGTCTGAAGGCGATTGTGGATTGGCTGAAAAAGTAAGGACCTTCTGTGATCGTTCGACGGCTGGCCGTCGAAGGTAGGACTGCCTGCAATCTAGGTGGATCATCCACATCGCCTCCCGGAGCAATTCGATCATCCCCCGCCCCATTCTTCCGCAAACAGGCTGCCTCTTAGCCGGTTTGAAAGGCGTAGCATTCGCTTCCAGCCGAGGAGCTTGCTTCGCCTCTAATGGCTGCCCGGGTCCGCCGATGGAGGCCACGGTGGTGAGAGAATGCGCATCCAAGCGCGAGATGGAGCCCTAAGCCAAGATCCTCAACAACTGGAATTGTTGAGGGTTGACGGTTGTCCGAAAGCACCGAAAAGTTCGGCGTTATCCCAAGGCCATCGGCATGATGACGCAGAACGAGTTGTTGGACTCATCGACCGGGCGGAACACGGCGGCCCGGGAAGGCTCGGTCATTTCGGCACGGATGCCGTCAGATTTGAGCGCCCCGATGGCCTGCAAAATGTAATTGCCGTTAAAGGCGATGTCGATGTCGCCGTTCTTGCTGACTGCGGCGACCTCTTCCTTAGCCTCGCCCTTCTCCTCGGATCGAGCAGTGATCTGGACC
>JAYROD010000278.1:0-7266 GCA_041911835.1 Fimbriimonadaceae bacterium
GCTCGCCTTGACCAGGTCTTTCAGCAGCGGTTCTTGGCTGACGTCGATGTTCGCGGAGACGAAAGGAAATTGGGCCTGCTTGATGAAGGCGGCGAGGGTCGCAGGTCCGCGGTCGAATTCGTGGTTGCCGAGTGACGCCGCTTGATAGCCAATGAGGTTCATGAGCGCCATATCCGCGAGACCTTCATAGGTGTTGAAGTAAAGCGTCCCCTGGAAGGTGTCTCCGGCGGAGAGCACGATCGGGTTCTTTTCGTGCTTTTTGTATTGCTCGATGAGGGTCGCCAGCCGCGCGTATCCGCCGTAGGTGCCGTTCTTGACTTTGGTCGGTTCGAGGTGGGCGTGGATGTCATTGGTGTGGATGATCGTGAGGCGAAAATCGGCGTGTGAGGCTCCGGCGATGAGGAGCAGCGAAACGAGTGGGAGGAGACGGCGGAGCATGTGGGTGATTGTATCCGCCTGACATTGACGAATTGTTAAGCGCGTTAAGCCTGGTTCATCAAGCTATTTGGAAAGCGACGACGTCGGGATCAACCACAAATTGCGATCCGCGGTGCGGACTATGGCTTTCTTCCGGTCTTGGGATAACGCCACTAATTCGAATTCCCCCACTTTCACCCACGGACTCTGAGAATCGCGCTTCATGTATGCCGCCGCTGGCTGGTCGCCTTGAACCGCGAACCATGCCAACAAAGCTTTGCCGATGTATCTCGCATAACAGTAAGGCCTGTGTGTTGACGTGGCTGGGGGAAACGGAATTGTGGTTGTCGTCCTGTACTGCCAATTGTATTCCGCCCAGAATGTCTGAGTTTTCCCCAAGATGAGACATCTTTTTGCCGTCCAGTCGACGTCGGGCACATCTGTGGTGCAGGTGGATAGATCAACCGGCACCTGCGCTCGCCGAACGGAAGCGACTCGTAACTTCTTTGTGTCGATCGAGTACCGCTGAAAGCTCCAGGCTTGCTGTCGGCCATTCCATTGCCCAAAGATCGGCGCAAGCGGCGACAGTGGATCCAGCGAAGCGAACGTCAGGAATGAGCTAGGAAGGATTGACAAGATGCGATTAGAATCAATGCCTCGCTTCTTGGGATAAACGATCCCCAGAGCCCTCTTGTATGGAGAATCATCGGAAGTAAAGAACTGCAAAAATCCGTCGCCGACCGCGCAAAGGGTCTTCCCCCGGTTTGCATATCTTCTCCAATCCAAGGAATCCTTCACATGAAAGTACTGGCTGTCCGTGAGAGCGACCATCCCACCCGATTTCTTGGTGCAGAGGAAGACGTTTTCGTCCCAGATTGGCTTGCCAGTATTCGTGTCTACCACGCTTAGCGACTTACGGTGGTTCTCGGCGAATATGAGTCCGCCATCGTTGGACATTCCCCAATTCTCATCCCAGATGACTCCCTGCGGAGGAATCAGATGAGCAAGATTCGGTGCTTGTTGCCAGCCTTGGCGCTGGAGACACACAAGTTGTATCAAGAGTGTTGATGCGATGCACACGTTCATGGGCTTACCTCAGTCACGTGATGATGTCGTGGTTCGCGCCAATGAAATTGACTGGGAGTTCAGCGGCGCCACCGATCGCCAATCGGAGAACCTTGGACACGGGCAATATCGTGAGGGCAGGAACGGTGATAGGGCCGCCGCCGTCATTCAAGGAACAACAATTGAGAATCGGAGGTCGATACCTT
The DNA here is from genome assembly GCA_041911835.1 of Fimbriimonadaceae bacterium. Classification (GTDB taxonomy): domain Bacteria; phylum Armatimonadota; class Fimbriimonadia; order Fimbriimonadales; family Fimbriimonadaceae; genus JAYROD01. The sequence goes on from JAYROD010000278.1 coordinate 1,689, forward strand.
GAAATCGGATCTTGTCGATTCCACGATTCTCGAATGGAACGACAATTCCGGCTCCCCAAAACTTCCCTTCCAACCCAACATTCCTTGCCCGGAGAAAGCAGTATGCCTGTTTGTCGTCGGGGCACTTGTTGGCGACCGTAAACTCGTAGCTCATATTCGCCCCATAGAGCCCATTGTTCCCTTCTGGAGTGGCAAATGTGTCGCCCGGCTGTGACAGAAAAAGAGCGACATCGGCTCCATTGTGGTTAGCGATTTCAAATTGAGGAAGCGCTTCGTTGTCGCACGCTTCGATCGTGATCACCGAATCACAAAATCCCCCGCTGTACGGCCAAGTTCCCCGAATATGCTCGTCGTGAGCTGCAACTGGAGTCGACCAATCCCCGATAAGAAGAGGATTCAAAGACGTCGTAGCCGCAGTGCGCAGGAGCAGGGAACAATCCTCAGATGCCGTAAAGGTGATCTCGATAACCGCGCACGCCGACCAATTCGTCTGGGAAAGCAGGAACGGGGCGACGATCCTCTCCGAAGTGGTAATCGGACCACTAATCGGGAGTTTCCCCATCGAGCCATAAAGGTGCGCTTTTGCGAGGCAAATGCCGGCATCCTTCAGCCCTGCGGCGTCATGCGGAATTTGGCTTTCCATCCTCGGGTCGCTCATCACTGCCGTGCCACTTGTGACTGAGAGCGCCAGAATCACATACCTGGCAATGTCAGGCACGTCTTCCACCATGTTCCGATGCCAGATAAAGAACCGAATTCGCCGCGGGCTACCCGCTGCAAGCTTGACGGAGTTCTTGTAGAGGTTAGCGGGAACCGCCAATGAAGAGGTTATTTGCTCGGGTGAGTTGCTGACCACCAACCACGGCGAGGTGAGCGTGTCGGGAGTCGCGTGAGCAGGGTAATTACCTGTGCTCGGCGCAATCCAAGTGTCACCCCGCGCATGATTCGGCTGGGAGCAAGACATAGAACGATCTTGGTCGACGAGCGGTCAATTGTCAAGATCGAGGCGAAAAGAATCCGATACCCTGGGATAAGCTTACGCCGATGCGAAAACTGTGGGGCGGCGCGTTTGCCGAAGAACCAGATGAACTCGTGGTGCGGTTTGGCCAGTCGATCGAATCGGACATGCGCTTCTGGCAGGAAGACCTGATCGGAAGCGTCGCGCATGCGCGCATGCTCGGGGACACCGGCATCATTCCCAAAGAAGAGGCCAAGCAGATCATCGACGCGCTCGAGCGCATTCATGAGGACGGCCCTGAGCACCTGCCGACCGACGTCGAAGACATCCATACCGCCATCGAGATTCGGCTGGAGGAATTGCTTGGAGACCTGGCCGGCAAGCTTCATACCGCGCGGAGCCGAAACGACCAGGTCGCAACGGATACTCGACTGCATCTGCACAATGAGCTCATCCGCGTCGGCGACCTGATCAAGACTTTGCAGAAGACCATTTTGGATTTGGCGCGGAAGCACAAGGCCACCGTGATGCCGGGATACACGCACATGCAGCCCGCGCAGCCCGTGACGCTCGGGTTCCACTTGCTGGCGTATTTCTTCGCTTTGCAGCGGCATGGCTGGCGGGCGCGACAGGTGTTCGAGCTTTCTGCGTACTCACCACTTGGATCGGCGGCGTTGGCAGGGACCAGCTTCCCGATCGACCGGCATCAGACCGCGAAAGAATTAGGGTTCTTTGGGCCGATGCCGAATGCACTGGACGCAACCTCCGACCGATCTTATGTGCTCGATTCGCTGCATGTGAGCGCACTCATCATGATCGAGCTTTCTCGGCTTTGTCAGGATCTCATTTTGTGGTCGACGGCAGAATATGGCTTCGTTCGTTTATCGGATGGCGTCACGACCGGCTCGAGCATCATGCCGCAAAAGCGCAACCCGGATATGGCGGAGTTGATTCGCGGTCGAAGCGGTCGCGCGATCGGGAATTGGACCGCATTCGCGTCGACGATGAAGGCTTTGCCGCTGGGCTACAACCGCGACACGCAGGACGACAAACCGGCGATGTTCGAATCGCTCGATTTGGTGAAGGACTCCCTACGCCTCTGCACGCTGATGCTGGATTCCGCTGAGTTTGATAAGAAGCGGATGTTTGAGGCGGCCGGCGTTGGATTCACGACGGCGACGGATGTGGCGGATGCGCTGGTGCGGGAGGGGATTCCGTTCCGGAAGGCGCATGAAATCGTGGGGAATATGGTGCGGGAAGGCGGAAATCCTGCTCCTGCAGTCGTCGGAGCGAAAGCCAAGAAAGGGAACTTGGGGATCGATGTGCGGCAGAGTGCCGCGTCGCGCGAATCCTATGGCGGTCCTGGGAGGACCGCGATGGGTGAGCAGCTTCGGCATGCGGGGCGGCTCTTGGCGAAGCCGGGGTTTCCTAAGGCGGTTTAGCGCGCCCCCAATAACATCGCATTCAGTACCATCTTATAAAGCCCCGGCCACATGGCGCGCTCGGTTGGATCGTGGGTGAAGATGACCACATTGCCCTGTCCCAAGGGCGCGACATGAGCCCAGACCGTGCCTTCCAGCGCCTTCTCAGTATTGTTCGGCCAGGCCCAACCGCTTAGCAGTTTCGCTGCCTTAGGATCGGCAGACAAACCGACCACCGCACCACCCTCTGGAGCCTTGTAAAAACGCGTGCCATCGATCGGCACAGCGATGTCGACGGAATCCTCACCATTTGGTGCATAGCCATATCCGAGCCAGTTTCTGGTATCGAGCGAAGCCCTGAAGAGGGACCCTGGAAGGTATGCGGGCGGCTTGTTGTCAATTTGCTTCGAATCCCATTTGATCACGGTTCCATCGCCGATCAAGCCTTCCGCCCCACCAAAAAGCACCAGACACCCACCCCCTCTGATCCATGACTTCAGCGAGTCGCTGAGCTGGATTCTCCCGCCAGGCACCACGACGCAAGTGTATTTGTCCAGGTTGGAGGTCAAAGCCGTGGGAGGGACTGCGGTGAAGGGCAGCTTCCATTCTTTTTCCATCAGGAACCAGGATGAGCCGAACGAGGCGAAGCCGTTGGGATCCCACACGATGGCGACATTGGGCTTTTTGACGCTGCGAATGCTCTCGGAACCTGGCGCCTCCTTGCCTTCGTCGGGGTAGCTGGTCGAGAATCCGATGAGGTCAGCTTCGTGCTTTTTCGAGATTGCCTCGATTTTCTTATCGAGCCCGTCTTCATTTCGATCGCGGAAGATCAGGAACGTGCCCCGAGGGGTCGACGCGCCGCCGAAATGCATTGGACGCGAAGAAAGACTCACCCGGACGCCTTGGTTCATGAGGTCGAAGATCGCCAGGATGTCGTCGATGTCGCGATAGACCAAGTACCAGCCGACGCCAGCTTTGGTCGGTTTGTAGGACCACGCTGGGAGACCTTCGGCTTCAAGCTGCGGCATTGGAGGCGCTTCCTCGCACCACCAAGCTTTCAGGTCATGCCCATAAATGAGGCACCAAGCGGTCATGTCGTAGAAGCCAGGGCCCTCGCCATAGCGGCGAGCAAACTCGTCCTTAGCGAGGTAGGCGATAGCCTCTTCGGTGAATTTAGCCTCGAAGTCCGAGCCTGGGGACAGCATCGCTTTCGCCAGCGGTCCCTCGGGCTGGGCCATGTCGACAATCAGGCTGCCAACTGGGATCTTAAGGTCCTCCACCTTATCCGACCAATAGGAACGGGCTTTCTGAGTGATGGAAGACGTCGCGAACGAGTAAGCGATCCCCATGTTGCCGAGTTGCCGCGCCAGCCTGAGCAGTGCCCGAGGATTATCTGGGGCAACGATGACGCGCTGGAATTTGCCGGCGAATTTGCCGGTTGCGGCATCCTTCTTGAAGTTGGCGAATGAGGTGAGCAGCTCTTCGCGGTGCGACGCTGCAGCAGTTATGACCGCGAGGGCTGAGGTGAAGTGCTTTTTGATGCCGTCGAGTAGCCAGACGATCGAGCCGTCTTCCCTTTCGACGCCGAGGTTTGAGCCGCCGTCGGTCTCATGGGTCATGCCGATGGCGCCGTTGAGCGATGCGAAGCTGTCGAGATAGCCGGGATAGTAAAGGTCGAAGGAGTCCTTTACGAAGTAGAGCCAGCCGTTCTTATCGAAGGCGTTGGCGGTTGCGCGGCCGAAGATATCGGTCCATTTGTTGTACCGATCGCGCCCGACGTTTGAGTTGATCGCCATTGGGCAGGGCGGCATGAAATAGGTGCCGACCTGGCCATGCTGATCCGCGTAAACCTGGGGATTCCAGGTTCGAAGTAGGTTTGACTCTTGCTGTGATTCGAGCTGTGACATCGCCACGCGGTCGCGGTTCATGTCGAATCGGTAGTGGTTGAGGCGGCCGTTCATGATCCCCGGCTCGTCCTGCTCGAAAGCGTACGGCTTGACGCTGCCGCTCGAAACGGAATCAAACCAGACGGCGAATCGTTCATGCCCGTCAGGGTTGTAGACCGGGTTGAGGATGACGACGGCATTTTTCAATGTCTCAGTTAAAGCAGCACTTCGCCCAGCCGCCAGGTTGTAAAGCAGCCACATGCCGGACTCAAATGAAGCCGACTCATTGCCGTGGATACATTCGTTGATCCAAACGATGCAAGGGGTCTTTGCGACAATCTCGCTGGTCTTCGCAGTTAAAGGCGCCCATGCGAGCTGATTGATGTTGTTTCGGATCTCGTCGAGCCGCTTGATGTTTTCTGGTGAACTGATCGCATACACCCGCAACGGCCGGCCTTCTGCGGTCTTTCCATATTCGATCATCCGCACTCGATCCGATGCTTTCGCCAAGATCGCCAGATCGACTCGCTCCTGGTCGCGGAAGTTGGTGGTGTGCTCGCCGGCTTTGTATCCCAGGATCGATTCTGGTTTGGGTATTGCTGGGTTATAGGGACCGTTTTGATAGAAATCGAACGGCTTGGGCTGCTGAAGGGCCAGGCAGCTGGAGAAAAGGGCGGCGAGCATTCGCCGATTGTATCCGCAATGGACTAACTTCTCGAGGGCCGGTCCGCCGGGTACAACAAGTATCTATGGCGAAGCCGGTTGTGATCGTGGGCGCAGGGCTCGCCGGGCTTGCCTGCGCTAAGAAGCTCCACGACGCGGGGAGGGAGTTCGTACTGCTTGATGCGTCCGACCGGGTGGGAGGCCATCTGAAGACCGACGTTCTCGAGGGATACCGCCTCGATCGGGGTTTTCAGACGCTATTCACGGCTTATCCCGCAGCCCGAGAATTGCTCGACTACAGCCGCCTCGACCTGAAAACCTTCGAACCTGGCGCGATGGTTTGGGATGGCGAGGGATTGCATAAGGTCAATCGGGACGACCAGTTCGAGATGGCATTCTCGCGATTCCTGAAGTTAGGCGACAAGCTGAAGATGCTCTCGCTCTCCAAAGAACTCAAGGAATTGTCCAACGACGAACTTTGGCACATGGATGATGTGTCCGGCGAAGCGATGCTCCGTCAGTACGGCTTCTCTGAAGAGTTTATGGCCCGGTTCGCACGGCCGTTTTTTGGTGGCGTCTTCCTGGATCGAACGCTTTCGGGCTCGTGCCGGCCGCTCGCCTTTGTGTGGAAAATGCTTGCCGAAGGGGGA
>JAYROD010000279.1:0-8449 GCA_041911835.1 Fimbriimonadaceae bacterium
TCTTCGCATTGCTCAGCTTGGTATACGGTCCGTTGCAATGGTTTGCGGCTATCAACAACTGGTTCAGCCGTGCCATGGCTGGGGCCGAGCGGATCTTCGAGATCATCGATATGGAGAAGGAGTCATACGGCGACCCGGCCAAATCGGTCGATATCGTGGGAGAGGTCCAATTCGATGGGGTGAGATTCGGCTACGACAAGTCGAATCCGGTCCTCAAGGGCCTCAATTTCACGGCGGCGCCAGGCGAGATGATTGGCCTGGTTGGCAAATCGGGAGCAGGAAAATCGACGACGATCAATCTTATCTGTCGATTCTATGAGCCGGACAGCGGGAGCATCAAGATCGACGGGATCGATTATCGGGAGATCAGCCTGCAAGATCTTCGAAGGCAGATTGGGATCGTTCTCCAAGAACCGTTCCTCTTCAACGGCACGATCGCCGAGAATATCGCGTACGGCAAACCGGGCGCGACCTTCGACGAAATCATCGAGGCATCACGAGCGGCGAACGCCCACAATTTCATCTTGAGCAAGCCGGACGGCTACGACACGATGGTCGGCGAGCGCGGCTCAAAGCTTTCGGGCGGCGAACGGCAGCGCGTCTCGATCGCTCGAGCAATCCTCCACGATCCGAAGATTCTGATCTTGGATGAAGCGACCTCGTCCGTCGATGTCGAGACGGAAAAGCAGATTCAGGAAGCGATCGCACACCTGGTCTCTGGACGAACTACGTTTGCGATCGCGCACCGGCTCTCCACGCTGCGAAATGCAGATCGACTCATCGTGCTCGAGAAAGGCGAGATCGCCGAGATTGGATCGCATGAGGAACTCATGGCGAAGGACGGCGTCTTTGCGAAGCTCGTCGAAACCCAAAGCGCCATCAACGAAATCATCGGAGTGGCCGGATGAGAATCGACGTATCGCTGCCCATGCTCAGGACCTCCCGGTTGACGATCCGGCTTCCCGAAATCGAAGAAGCGCCTGCGATCGCCGCGTTTTTTCGCGCCAATATGAAGCACCTGGAACCTTGGGGGCCGCGCTTCCCTGAAGGGATGGGCGAATCCAGTTATTGGGCAACTCGCATCGAACACGAGCGAGAGGCTGCCGAAGTCGGCGCCAAGTATCGCTTCTTTCTTTTCGAGGGCGCGACACCCATTGGGAACGCGAACCTCAATGAGATCGTTCGTGGGGGCACGCACTCGTGCACACTCAGCTATTGCCTTGGAGCCGACCGCGAGGGGAATGGCCTGATGACGGAAGCGCTCCGGGAGGTCATCCGATTCGGATTCGATGATCTCAATCTGCACCGTATCGAGGCCTGTTACCAGCCGAAGAACATACGGTCGGCGAACGTCCTTGCCAGACTGGGATTCGAGATCGAGGCCACGCTGAAGCAGCTAATCTTGGTTGGCGGCGTGTGGGAAGACCACGTGCTCACCAGCTTGATCAATGACGATTGGAGGCCTTCTTGATCAAAACCACCGAGCAACTACGCGTTGAGCCTGCGGCAAAGGAAGACTATTCGGACATTGTCGATCTCATCCGGCGACACGCAGGCTATGGACCAGAGCCGGAACAGCTCTGGCAGCGTGAGCAGACTTTGCCTCAGCAGGCAGTGCGGATGCGGATGACGCTTCGGCTCGGGCCGAAATTCGTCGGATTGGCGACCATTCAACGTTGGCCCGGATGGGTGCGAGGCAGATACGATCTCATGCTGGTCGTCGATCCGGAATACCGGCGCAGGGGGCTCGGTACGATCGCTTACGACGTGCTCGAGACCCGAGTTCGGGAGATGGGCTGCACTGAGCTCTGGGTCGAATCTTGGGAGCACGACACGGAATCGGTGACGTTTGCTCGGAAGCGAGGTTTCGAAACGGGATACCGCATGTTCGAATCGATCCTCGATCTCGGGTCGTTCGATCCTCACGCACATGACGGTCTTATTCGGCGGCTCGAATCGGAGGGAGTCCGCTTCTGCTCCTTGGAGAGTGCGGCGGACGTTGCGCGAGCCAAGCGAGATATGCACGCCATATACAGCGCGACCGACTTGGATTGCCCCGGTGAAGGGCATGACGAGCCCAAGACCTATGAGGAGTTCGAAGACATCGTCTATCGAGCGTATTGGTATTGGCCTGCGGGGCAATGGCTGGCTTACGACGGGGCCGCTGCCGTCGCCCATGCCAGCGTCGGTCCGCTCGGTACGGGTGAGCTCTATAACCTCAACACGGGAGTGCTTCGGAGCCACCGCGGGCGTGGATTGGGACTGGCGATCAAGGTGCACGCTCTACTGGCCGCTCAGCGCGCCGGTTACGCCAAAGTGCGCACCAACAACGCCTCGCAAAACATTGCCATGATTCGCATCAACGATCGACTTGGATATCAGCCCCAGCCGGGCTGGCTCTATATGAAAAAGGACCCGCGCAATAAGCCATGAATCCGCCTATCACCGATTTTTCGAAACTCAAACTGTTCTTTGAGCCGCGGGACCGGTTGCGATTGACCGTGGGCGACGATCGATCGTACGTCACCGTCAAACCAGCTTGGGCTTCCCCGCTTTCATTCCCGAAGAGCTACTTAGCGCTGCTCGATGTCAAGGGTGATGAAATCGTTACCGTCAAGGACCCTGGCCAATTGCCTCCAGATTCCCTCCAGGCAGTCCACGCGGAGTTACACCGTCGCTATCTGGCTCCGACGATCACCAAGATCACCAATGCCAAAGTCGAGTTCGGCGCAACGTATTGGCATGTCGAGACCGATCGTGGGCCTCGGGACTTCGTGACGCAGAGCCTCCAAGAGAATGCTCAATGGCTCTCAGAGCGGCACCTTGTTCTCGTCGATGTGGACCAAAACCGATTCGAGATACCGGATATCGACCAACTCGACGCTGAAAGCTTGCGGACGATCCACCAAATCCTGTAGCCCTGAAGCCAACGGCGTATTCTGTCATCATTGGGCTATGCCAAGCCGCATTCTCGTCGTCCTGGTGGCCGCGCTTCTCGCCGCCGCCTGCGGAAACCTCGGCGCTAAAGTGCCCGGAAAGTACCACTACTTCATCGACGCCACGACTGCGAAAGCCGAGGATGCGGCAGGCTTGGTGGGGCTGCAGCAGACGCTTCAGCAGATGCATGTCGATCTCAACGCGGATGGAACCGCTGTGCTTAAGAAGAACAAAACCATCGTTCCTGGCCAGTGGTCGATGGAAGGCTCGCACATCTACATTCGCCCAAAGGAGGGCGATATGGTGGAGGGGACCGTGCAGTCCTCCGGAGACAGGATTCTGCTCGATCCGCTGGGGGATTTTTCTCAGCCGCCCAGCGTGAAGATCTACCTCGTCAAGGACTGATTCCTGGGAGGGCTTTCCTCGGCCTACGTCGAAGCCCTTAAGCATGCCGTTTGAAAGTCCACTCTCCCGCAAAGAATTCTTGAAGGGCATGATCCTCGCTGCGGGAGCCAGCGTTGTCAGTGCCCGACCCATTGGTGCGCAGCAGAGCCAGCCTCCAGCGCCAACCGGAGCTGAAATCACTCTGGACGACCTCAAATCGTTTGAGAAGGTCGCCGGGATCGAGTTTACGGAAGACGAACGCAAGCTAATCCTCACATCCGTACGCGACGCAAGAAAGGGCTTTGTGAATGTGCGCAAGCTGCCGATCGAGTATTCGACCTTGCCCCCAACGCCCTTCTTTCCGGAACCGCCTAAGCAGTTGCCCGCCGATATCAAAGTGTCCGTCCAAGCCCTAAGAGGCTTAGAGAAACCGACGACTGATGAAGACCTTGCATACAGCTCAGTGAGACAGCTTTCTTTGCTGGTGAAATCGAAGAAGGTCTCGCCGGTCGAACTCACCAAGCTCTACCTTGATCGGTATCGCAAATATGGCGAGAAGCTCCTTTGCCTCGTGACCCTCACCGACGACTTAGCGATGAAGCAGGCGAAACAGGCCGAAGACGAGATCATGGCAGGCAAATACCGAGGGCCGCTCCATGGACTTCCCTACGGGATCAAAGACCTTTTCGCCGTTGCCGGATACCCTTGCACCTGGGGTGCGGACCCCTACAAGAATCAGAAGTTCGATTACGACGCGGGCGTGGTCGAAAAGCTTAACCAAGCTGGCGCCATCTGTCTTGCGAAAACTAGTCTCGGCGCGCTAGCCCAAGGCGACGTGTGGTTCGCAGGGCGAACCAAGAATCCTTGGAACCCGGCCCAAGGATCGTCCGGTTCGTCCGCCGGATCAGCTTGCTCGGCGGCTGCAGGACTGGCCGCCTTCACGATCGGTACGGAAACTTTGGGCTCGATCGTTTCACCTTCGACCCAATGTCGGGTCACCGGGCTGAGACCCACTTTCGGGAGAGTCAGCCGCTATGGCGCGATGGCGGTCAGTTGGACCATGGACAAAGTCGGACCGCTCTGCCGAAGTGCCGAGGACTGTGCCATCGTATTTGGTTCGATCACGGGAGCCGATCCACGAGACGAATGCACCGTCAATCGGCCCTATCACTGGCCTGCCAAGATTGACGTTACTAAGCTCAAAATTGGCTACCTGATCGATCCGACGGCCGATCCCAAGGACCGCAGCCCGATCGAAAAGAGCCCGGCCCTTCAACTCCTCCAGAAGATGGGTGCGAAGCTCGATCCGATCAAGTTTGAAGCACTCCAGGATGGAGTCGACGCAATTCTCGGAGTCGAAGCCGCGGCAGCGTTTGACGCATTCACCCTTGGCCCAGAGATTCATGAGCTCAAGAACAGCTCTTGGCCGCAAACCTACCGGGCCAATCGCTACGTCCCCGCAGTCGAGTACCTCGAAGCTCAGCGAGGCCGTCGGCTGATGATGCGGCAGTTCGCGGCGGCCCTCGCACCGTTCGATCTGTTTGTCGCGACCGGAGTAGGCGGGTATTCGCTATTCCTCACGAACCTGACCGGACATCCGCAGGTTCTGGTACCGCTGCCCCCGAGCGATACCGGCGGATCGCGGGCGTTCTCACTGGTCGGCCATCTCTATGATGAAGAGCGGATTCTCGGGCTGGCAAGCCTGATGCAGGCTCAGCTCGACACCAGTTATGTGAAGCATCGACCGGACTTAGGGAAGGATTAGAAACATCGGGCAGACTGTCTCGGGATACTCCAGCAACGATCAGTCGGTATCCACGCGATGAGGCCCGAGGCTATCGACAATTGCCTTCAACCTCGTGCGGTTAATCGCAAATTTCAAGCCACAGGATCGAGCGTCCCGAGGCATGAATACGGAAAGAAGTAGCGCTGAGCGGGTCTCTGAGCGCTACGAAAGATTGGCTCGACGTTATGGACAGCAAGTGCCGTCCCAACCTCCGTCCACATATGTGGATGGATCAATGCAATAGCCCGACGAACCCGGGCAATTGTATGTCCAGATTTCTCCTCCACGTTGGAATCGTTCCCATCCACCCCCAGTACAGGGGGCGTTTAGGTTGCAGCAAGTCCACAGATCAATTGTGTGTGTATCGGTGTAACTGCATCCAATCCCTACAGGGCACTTAATATAGTTTGGAGAATCGCACTTGCTCCAAATGGCGGGGGTTAAAGCAAGCACAACCGCGACGGCAGCAATGATGTGGATTTTCATGGTGGCACTCCGAATTGAAATGCAAGTCGGCACAATGCCTACAAGTTGGAAACGAACAGATGCAAATCGCAAGGCGGCTTGGTGATCCCTCCCAGCATGTCCTCGAATGTTCTGGCGGGGATTCTCGACGCATCTCCGGCTTCCCTCACGAGCAAGTAAAACCTCAAACCGCCTTGTTGACCGTAAACGATGCTGGCATGGTTCGCGTCATAAGCAATGGGAAATTCAGAGCCCCGTTTTTCTCGGCATTCGTGAAATGCAGCCATCAAGGGTGTACGATCAAGCTGCCCGGTCCCAAGCTGCTCAAAGTCATCGCCGTTTAAGATGTAGTCGCCCACCACTTGGCTGTTTGTCTTTGCAAAACAGCGGAGATACGTCCCAGAGAGATAAGGCTGCGATAAGACCTTTTGGCTGGACGAAAATGGATACTCGCCATAGTCCTCCCGATAGAGTTGCATCGCCTCATATATCTGTTTTAGGTTCGATATACAGACGGTCTCCTTTGCACGCCTTTTGGCGCTCGCCCCGACGGGAAACAGGAGCGCGGCAAGGACCGAGATGATCACGAGCACAACAAGTAGTTCGAGAAGCGTGACACCTCTTTGAACGTTCATTGTTTTCTTCCTAATGCAAACCAAAGCGCCCCGAGAACCAAAGCGCACATGCCGAGGGCAATTGATCGGGTCTCCGCGAACCGGGAGTCCAGCGGGCTCGCCCTCCCGCACAGAAACACGGTCATTGCGGAAATTGCCAGGGCGACCAAATAAGTGAAATCATTCGGAACGGAACCTTGTGCTTCTCGCAACTGAAAAAATAGTGCGGATGCGGCGCCTAATACAATCCCTACCAACGATGCAAGAAGCCAGGGCAGCGCACTCTGCTCGTACAGGTCGAACGTGCCGGGCCAAACCCAAAGCCCACGAAATCTTGTGCAAACCAAGTAGGCAGTGACGAGGCTAGCCAGGATCACGACCCACGCTCTCTGTCGGAGTTTTGCCCCAACCCAAACTATCCACGCGGTAGCGCCTGCAAATAGCACGTAGTCAAATCGAATGACGTACCAAGAGAGCTTCGAGAATGTGTGCAGCCCACCAAGTAGAAAAACCAACAGATCGACGGCCGTTAAAGCAATCAGGCCCGCTGCAACAACGGCGACGATCCCTGATGCGTCGCTTGCTTGAGTGGCTTCATGCCTAGTTGTCGTCGAGTGTTGCATTAGTCTCCGCCACAACCTTCTCCCAGACTTGCGGGGCGCGTTGAATGTACTCGAGCCTCCCGTCTACATCGTATATGTATAGCCGTGGAGAGAAGTATACGTTGAGCTGGAATTTCATTTGAGCGCCCAAGGTCTGGACCTCGACCGGAAGGGGAGCGCGTGAAATCTTCGCGATATAGTCGGCATCTGGGTCGGGAGCGAGCAGAACAAATTTGGAGATGCCCCTGAATTTGGCGAGGCTGTCCACTGCGAGGAAGGAGCATTCGCCGCAGTCACTCAGCAATATGACTGCAGTACGGCCATGAGGGAGCAAGGTGTGGATGCTGCTTGGCAACAAGTCTCCGATAATCGGTTCTGTTGCACCCGTTATCTGCTGCGCTGCGCGTCGATCGGGTGGGACGTAATCGGCTTGAATCTGATCGGTTAACTCGGAACTACCCAACACAGCCCCTACGCAGAGGACGAACGCACTCAAAGCAACCAATTCGTACCGTATCATTACCGGCCCTTCTCTCAAAGTACATGATATCACACAAAATCGCGAGAACCTGATGAAAGCTTCTTGCCTTGGAACACTCCGGCCACAATCTGTCGCGCTCCACAGGATGAGTCTCGAGGCATGAGTGGTCCTACTGGCACGAAACATGCTTGGCCTTGGGCGAGTCACAAGAACAATGAACACGTCCAAGCTCCTCTTGCCCATTGGCGCGACAGCATTCATCGCCGTGAGCGCACATGCCGCGCCGTTCGCATTCGCCACAAGCTACACCCAACAGCTCATGCGGATCGACATGAATTCATCCGCTACCGTCGTGCTCGGGACGATCGGGTTTGCGGCACAGGGGCTCGCAGCGACCAGCAGCGGACAGCTTTACGCGACCAACAACGCCGGAAACCTCTTCAATGTCACAGGCGGTATTGCAACCCCGGTGGCTGCGCTCGGCGCTCTCGACGTTGGGGCGATGGATTCGACGGGGTCAACCCTATGGGGGTACGACAACAACAGCCAGCGGCTCTTTGAGTACGACCCGATCGCGCTCAATTTCGTGCAGTGGAGCACGCCGACTGGGATTGGCAATGTCAAAGCAATGGCCATCGATTCGTCGGGCGATTTCTTGATCATTGCGAACGCAGGAGCGGTCGACAAATTCGGAAAGATCCAGAACGGCACGTGGTCGACGACGCTCATCAATCCGAACATGGCGCTGCCGGACCACTGCGAGGCGATCGATTTTCTGTCTGACGGAAACCTTTATGCAGCGGTGTTACAGGACTATCGGTATCAAATCGACCCATTGACGGGCAATGCAATCGGCGGCTTTTGGTCGGGCACGCACCGCGACTGGGCAGATATGACGACTGTTCCGGTCCCTGAGCCGGCAACCTTCGCCGTCATCGCTGGCGGTATCGGACTAGTCGCTCTCAGACGGCGTCGAGTAAGCAAATAGCGAAGACGCTATCTCCCGTTTGCTGCCTTCGCAATCGCCGCACTGACCGGCCCCATAGCTCCACCGCCGCTTGAGTTTCGCAGGACAAGCACGGTGATTCCCGTCTGTGGGAAGTACGTGAGCTGTGAGCCCCAGCCATACCCGCCACCATTCTTCGAGACCTTCAGCAGTCCGCCCTTAGGTCCAAGGCCA
>JAYROD010000280.1:0-9003 GCA_041911835.1 Fimbriimonadaceae bacterium
AGCGATCAGTATTTCGGCGAGGGCGTGACGTTTCTGAATGGCAAGCTCTATGAGCTGACCTGGCAGACGCACATCGGATTTGTATACGATGCTTCCACGTTCACCAAACTCAAATCGTTCAATTATCCCACCGAAGGTTGGGGCATCACGAACGATGGCAAGCGTTTGATCGTTTCGGATGGATCGCCCAACCTTTTCTTTTGGGACCCGGACACGCTCAAGGAGATCGGCAAAATCACGGTCACCGATCAAGGCGCACCTATCGCCAACCTCAACGAGCTGGAGTACATCAAGGGCGAGATCTACGCGAACATTTGGCAGACCGATCGAATCGCGCGAATCGACCCCAAGACCGGAAAGGTCAACTCTTGGATCGACCTCAGCGGACTTTTGAAACCGGAGGATATTCCTGCCGATGCCCAACCGGACGTGCTGAATGGGATCGCCTACGACGAGAAGGGCGATCGGCTATTCGTCACCGGCAAATTGTGGCCCAAGCTTTATGAGATCAAGCTGGTCAAGAAGGACTGAAAGTCCTTCCCTCGGGATTGCGACCACCTGAGCAAGCATCGTAGCTTCTTTCACCGTTAGTTACGGCAATAATGCTCTGAGCCGTCATGGGAAACGATGATTGAAGACGCCACCGACCCGAAATCGGAAGACCTTAGTGCACGAGAAGCGCTCGATGCCCTCTGGGGCCTATTCGGCGATTCGATTCTCTATACGTTGACCCCAGATCTTCGGATCGTCTCCGGCGATCTCGCCCAGTTACTCGGCTACGAAACGTGCCCTGAAATGCGATTGGAAGATTGGATCGATTCGATCGTCGACCGAGGCAGCGCTTCAGAACCTCCGCCCATTCTTGATCGGGACAACCTGGGCGGTCCTCAGACAACTTTGAGTCGCCGCTACCGGCTGCGGCGAGGGGATGGCTCATGGTCGTGGGTGGAGGACCGTAGGGTGCAACGTACTTCTTCTAACGGCAAGGCCGTCGCCGTGGGAATGCTGCGCGACATAAACGAACTAGTAAAGGCTAAACGCCAGCAGTCGGTTTCGGACGCATCGTTTTCCGCACTTGTCGAGACGCTGCCTTTCGAGATCTGGACCGTCGGAGCCGACGGCAGATATCTCATGACGAACCACCTGGCGCAGAAGACATTTGGACAGGTCGAGGGAAAACTCCCAACCGATCTGGGGTTAGACCCGGACACAGAACAAAAGTGGCTAGGTAATAACAACCGTGCGCTTCAAGGCGAAACGGTGAGAACCGAACAGAGCTATCTTCGAGGAGATCGCGAACACGTTATCCAGGAGATACTTGCTCCTATTGTTTGCGACGGCGACGTGATTGGGGCTGTCGGCGCGAACCTCGACGTCACCAAACAGAAGCTGGATGCGGAAAGTCTGCTCGCCAGCGAACAGCGCCACCAATCGCTCCTCCAAGCCATTCCCGATCGGGTTTTTCTCCAGGAGGCTGACGGAACTTATGTCGACTACCATGACAGCGGAGTCGGCAGACTGGTCGTTCCGCCTTCGGAATTCATGGGGCGCCGAATGCAGGACGTGCTGCCAAAGGAGATGCTGCAATCCGTCGAGCCGGCCTTTCAGCGCGTCGTTGAAACACGAATGCCCCAGGTCGCTGAATATAACACATCCGGTTCAGAACGATCCGGATTCATGGAAGCTCGGATGGTGCCTTGCGGTGAAACCCGGGTTCTCACGATCGTGCGCAATATTACCGATCGTCGCCTGGCCGAGATCACTCTGGAGTACCAGCGTTCGGCCCTGGAACAGATTGTCTCTGGCGCCTCCCTCGAAGATGCGCTTACCCAGATTATCCGGGGAATCGAGGCATCATGTCCTGGCACTCTTGGTTCCATCATCCTGCTGGACCCGGATTGCAGGAAGGTCGCCACTTCTCTCGCTCCATCCATAGGGGAAAGCTATGCTTCGCTCCTTCTCGGACTCGAGATTGGGCCATCGACCGGCTCCTGTGGCACAGCCTGCTATCGTCGTGAGCCCGTGATCGTAACCGATATCGAATCCGACCCACTTTGGAACGACTACCGAGACATTGCCCGTCGGTTCGACCTAAAAGCTTGCTGGTCTTATCCGATTCTGCGTGAAGATGGCGAGCCAATGGGATCGTTTGCTATGTACTACCGGACGCAGAAGGCCCCGACTAAAACCGAACTCGGGCTCATCAATGAGGCCATCCGAGTCGCCGGAATCGCCATCCATCGCCATCGAATCGAGGCTGAACTGCGCGAACTCAACAACGAACTCGAGCGACGCGTGCAGGAGCGTACGCAGGCGTTTCGTATTTCAAATGACGAATTGGAGTCGTTCAGCTATTCCGTCGCACACGATCTTCGGGCGCCGCTTAGAACCATCGCGGGCTTCAGCCAAATTCTAAGCGAAGAATACGGAAAACTCCTGGACGAGAAGGGGCGGGACTATGTTCAGCGATGCATCGACGCAGCCAACAACATGGGAAATATCGTCGACGCGCTCCTCGAGTTGTCGAGGATCAATCGCGGTTCGTTTTCCATTAAAGAGGTCGACCTGACCCGGCTGGCGCACGACGTCGTTGCCGACCTCATGGCTCGTCAACCGCACCTTCCCGTTGAGTTCAAAATTCAGAAAGGCATGCGAGCGCAGGCCGACCCGAGGCTCGTGATGATCGCTCTCGAAAACCTCTTCAACAACGCACTCAAATTCTCAAAGGATCAATCGAAGCCTACGATCGAAATGGGCCAAACGACGTCCGATGGGGTCAGCGTATTTTTCGTCAAAGACAATGGCATTGGCTTCGACCAAGCCTTTGCGAACCGCCTTTTCAATCCGTTTGTTTCCTTACACCCCGGTTCACCCCGTAAGGGGGACGGTATTGGACTGGCAACCGTCCAACGAATCGTCAATCGCCACGGCGGGCGGATTTGGGCGGAAGGCGAGATCGACCACGGCGCGAAGTTCAATTTCACGCTTGGCCCTGGCTCACACGACGCCAGGGCCTAACAGAATTGGTATTCGGGCATCGCAAACATCAGCTTGGCGAGTACGCCGAGCACTCCCGCGGCTGACTGGGGTTTCGCCATTGCGGCGGAGCCTCCGGCTTTCTGGAATGCCTGAATCATCACTTGCCGCTGCTCTGGCGTCATCTGCGCGTCGAATACCGAAAGTATGCCATCGACGAATTTGTCGTCTGGCGCGCCTGCTCCCCCGGCTTCCTTCGTCAGGGCTTCGACCACCGTCTGCGATCTGCCGCGTCCAAAGATCAGGCTGGCAAACCGCATCCTTTCGAGCATCATCGCCGGCGATACCCAGGCTGTACCCCAATCCCAGCCGGCGACATCCGGCGGATAGAGCAACGTCATGCCCTGCTTGCGCATGGCGCCGGCCACCGTCTCCGTGAGTGCGACAATATCCGGCGGAATAGGCGTGGTCGGCGCGGCTTTTGGATCTCGGCTGGCCAGGATTTTGTCACGGAGTCCGAGTTGCCGCACGATCGCGATGACAAAGTCGACAGGGCTCTTTACCTGGCCACGATAGGCCTTTTCGCTCCAAAACTCCTTGCTCGACGCAATCGCGAAGAGCACGGAACGGATATCCGTTTTGCTGTCCAGGTACACCTTTGCCAACCGATCGACGATCTTTGGCTCCGGATTGGGATATGCATAGTAGCTCCAGAGCTTCCCGCAAATGTAGTGCGCCGTCTCGGGGCGATAGGCCAAGTACTCCAAGAACGACTCCATGTCGAAAGGCGCGGTCTTTCCGAGAATCGTTTTCTGGCCATCGTCGTGAAGCCCTTCGGCATAGGTGGAGGCATACAGGGGTCGGTGGTACGCAATAGACTCCCTGATCTGGGACATTTGGTCAATCGGCTTTCCACCTCGGTAAAGTGTTCGGATGCTCCATCCAGTGAAAGCCCGGGCCGCCTCTTGGACATCTTTTTCGGTGTAATGCCCGATGCCCATCGTGAAGAGTTCCATCACCTCTCGGGCGAAGTTCTCGTTTGGCTGCCCTTTGATGCTTGTGTCGGTGTCGAGCCATCGAAGCATCGCCGGGTCTTTTCCCATGCTCAGGAGCAGCTTTGAGAAGCTCCCTTTCGCATTCGCCTGGATATTCTGCAAATAGCCGAGCATCATTGGGCCAGATTCGACCTTCGCGCCAGAAACGGCAAAGTGGTCATGCCAGAAAAGTGCGAGTTTCTCACGCGATGGGCGCGTGGATGTCAGCATGAGCAGCGCCCACCATCTTGTGATTCTGCCCGGATCGAGTTGTATCTGCTGCTTGTCCTGGAAGACAAACTCCCAAGGGCTCACCTCGGGCTCAGAGGGCGTATCGGGATAGTCGATGAGCGCCTCGATCGTCTTGTTGACACCCAGTTTTTCAAATCGGGCAACTTCTTCCGCACTCGCCCCGAGTCCAAATCGGCGCAAAAGATGCGCTGCTTGCTCTCTCGCCGTCCAAATCATCTTGTCCCTCTCGTTGGCAAACTTGATCAGCCATCTTCTATTCTAATGCAGTCGATGTCAATCTGCATCAGACAATCAACACTTGCGCGTATTCTCTCAACAAAGGAGCCATCGGATGTCCTCTTCGCCGCCTTTCTTCACGGAAATGACCGTTGCCGAATGGCAAGCATATCTGATCGAGCGCGCTGCGACGACGATGGCCCATTTCATCGGAACGACCGATCCGGAGCGGCTGAGTTGGACTCCCGCTGTCGACGGCGGCCCCCATACTCGTTCCGTACTCCAACAGACCGCCGAATGCGTCAGTATCAACCGTCGCTTCGCTTCCCTGCTTCGCGGTGACTCCCTGGCGCAGTCGGATGAGCCGCATTTTGAGGATGCCGCCACGGCCCAACAAGAACTGATCGCCAGCGGACAAGAACTGGCGCAAGCCGTTCGCGATGCGGGTACGGATGCACTGGGCCGAGAGTACTCGACGCGCATGGGACCTCTTTCCGGAGCTGTGCTATTCGAGCTTCCGCTGACCAACATGCACTATCATTCGGGCCAGATCAACATGATTCAGCTTCTCTATGGAGACGAGGAGTTCCACGTGCCGCCAAAGTTTCTGTGACGGATTGCTTTGGTAAACTAACCAAATGGAACGACTTGGGCCTAGGGTGGCGACGCTCTACGAGCTTCAAGCGATCTACCTCGAACCCCAGCTCAAGGCTCTCGGTGTCAGTTGGTCCTCGTTCCAGCTTCTTTCCGCAGTGCAGGGCGTCGGATCCAACGCCTCGCAAGCCGAAATTGCGAGGCGGCTCTGCGTTACTGCGGCCACCATGAGCGAAGCGGTTTCTCAACATGTCCACCTCGGGCTGCTCGAACGCGTTGGAAAAGATGGGGATAGGCGTGTAAAACTTCTCAAACTAACGCCGCACTCACGCGAACTCATGGGTAAGGTAAAAACCGTCATACAAGAAATGGAGCAGGTGATTATACGGGGGCTGGCCGCTCAAACGGTCGAAAGATGTGCCGCAACCCTGGACAAAGCCATCACTTCGCTCGAGACCGCGATTTCTGAGACAAAGTGAACGCATTTTCGGACAACGAGCATCATGTGGGCCCAAGACACCGTCCGTCGGTTTAAGGAAGTGTGGTGAGATGATACGAATCGTCGGCATCCAACATCACGAGACAGCAGAGCGGGAGTTCGTGCTGCTTCAAAACCAATGCTCGATGCGGGTCCATCTCAAGGGCCATGCCGTGATCGGCGAGCAGGCGCTCATGAACCGCGAGTGGGCCTGGGGCTCCCACTTCTTCGTTGACGACACACACATCCCAGCCGGCATGTACGTCATGCTCCACACCGGTAACGGTGAGCCTTATTGGGGACGGAGCAAAGACGGTTCGCTGGTCTATCACGCGTACATGGAGCGTCGTGAGCCCGTTTGGACCGAAGCGGGCCCGGTGCACATCCTTCGAACCCAACACAGCTACGCCGAGCGCAAAGAGGCGTTTATCCCGGCCTAGTCCGTCGGCTCGGGTCCCTTCGAGTTGACCGTCTGCATGGCCGCTTCGACGCTCCCTCCAAGAATCAGTCTAACGGCATCAGCCGTTGCATAGATCGCTTCATCGACCTTCTCCCTCTCCGCCGGCGAGAAACCCGAGAGCACGTGATCGATCTGTTCACCTTTCGGTGGCTGGCCCACGCCGATTCTGAGCCTCGGATAAGCGTCCGTTCCCAGCGAGGCGATAAGGGACTTGTGACCGTTGTGGCCGGCAGAACTTCCCTTGGCCCGAAGCCTCAATCGGCCGACCGGGAGATGAACTTCGTCGGCGATGACGAGGATATGGTCAGGCTTCAGGCCGAGGGCTTTGCTCAATGAGGCAACGGCCTGTCCACTAAGGTTCATGTAGGTCATCGGTTTGACGAGAACAGCCGAGACACCGGCGACCTTCCCGAAGCCGTAGTTGGCGCGGTGCTTATGCTCTTTCAACTTGATCTTCGATTCTTGGCAAAGCAGATCGATGACATCGAAGCCGACGTTGTGCCGTGTGCCCCGATATTCGGGGCCGGGGTTTCCCAGGCCCACCACCATCCACTCCGGTGGGAGTTCAGGCTCGCGCGGTTTGCGTCGAATTAATGACATGGGCTTGAGTGGTTGGCTTCGCCCCAGATGTGGGGCTGAGCGTGCCCCGGCTAATGAGTACGAGGATGAGGATTCCCAGGACGATCCGGTAGAGCACGAAAAACAGAAGGCTACCCTTCTGCAGATATTGGATGAAGTACTTAATCGTGAGATAACCGACGCCGAACGCCACCAGTGTCGCCACAAGCGTCGGAACGAGACTTGGGCCGAGGATGTCCTTGCGCTCATCCCAAAGTTCTTTCATGCCTGCCGCGAAAACGCTGGGGATGCTGAGCAAGAAAGAAAATCTTGCCGCTGTCGGGCGGTCGAAACCGAGGAATCGTGCGCCGGAGATCGTGCTGCCCGATCGAGAAGAACCGGGCACGAGAGAGATCGCCTGCCACAGCCCTACGATGAGGCCCGACATGGGTTTCACGTCCTTCATCTTCCTCTTTGTGCCACCGTATCTGTCGGCGATCCACATCACAATGCCCATGCCGATGAGCGAATAGGCGATGATGTTGAGAGAACGCCAATCCGATGTGATGTGTTTTGCGAAAAGGAGGCCCAAAATGACGACCGGGATGGTGCCGTAAATGATCGCCCAGCCCAACTTCGCCTCCGGCGTGTTGGCGATTGGGCCTGCCACGAGACTCCTTCCCCAACTGACGGCGATATTCTTCAAATCCTTCCAGAAGTAGACGAGTACGGCAACCAGCGTGCCGAGTTGGATGACGGCGGTGAACGCGGCGCCTGGATCTGGCCAGCCAAGGAGAGCAGGAACGACTCGCAAGTGGGCAGTGCTGCTGATCGGGAGCCATTCCGTTAATCCTTGAACGACGCCAAGTACGATGGAATGTATTAGGTCCACATTGGTTCCTCTGGGCTCTGGATTCCCAAGTGGCCCAACGCAAGATACCGGATTCGCTGTGCGGCCCGCCCATCGCCGTACGGGCTTACCGCTTGAGCCATCTTGGCGTAAGCCTCTGAGCTGTTGAGAAGCGAGAGCGCCTCCTTGACGATCGTTTGTTTATCGGTGCCGACGAGCTTGGCGGTTCCGGCTTCAACGCCTTCTGGGCGCTCGGTTGTGTCTCTCAGAACCAAGACCGGGATTCCGAATGCAGGCGCCTCTTCTTGCACGCCGCCCGAATCGGAGAGGATGAGCGAACTTCGCTGCATGAGCTTAACGAAATCGGGATAGTCGGGTGGTTCGATGAGCTGGATGCGCGGATGACCGTCAAGAACTTGGCGCAGTGTTTTGCGAACGTCTTCGTTGCGGTGCATTGGGACGATGAGCACGGTGTCGGGTGTTTCGTCGACGATCTCCTTTGCTGCCGTCGCGATCTCGATTTGTTTGTCACCCCAGTTCTCACGGCGATGGGTTGTCAGGAGGAGCACGCGGCCCTGGAACTCAGGTAACCAACTTTGGGTTTGCCTCTCGGCCATGAGGCGCACCGCGTCGATGCCGGTGTTCCCAGTCACGAAAACACACTCCGGATCGACGCGCTCGCGAACGAGATTTGCCGCCGCCCAATCCGTTGGGGCGTAGTTCTGCGACGCAAACAGCCCAACTGCACGGCGATTGAATTCTTCTGGAAAAGGATTCCAAATCGTGTCGGTTCGTAAGCCCGCCTCAATATGCCCAAACGGAATCTGCCGATAGAACGATGCCAGGCCGGCTACGAACGTCGTGGTCGTGTCGCCTTGCGCGAGGATCAAGTTCGGTTGCCGTTCGGCAATACAGCGATCCAGACCTTCGAGCGCGCGTGTCGTGACTTCGGCCAGCGATTGCCCATGCTGCATGATGTTCAGATCGAGGTCGGCTTGGAGGCCAAAAGCGGAGAGTGCTTGGGTGAGCATTTCGCGGTGCTGCCCGGTTGCAACGACCACCGTTTCAACTGAACCAAAGCGGCGGAGCTCAAGGATGACCGGAGCCGATTTGATTGCATCCGGTCGAGTGCCGACCACGCAGAAAACGACGGGTTTAGCCATTCACCCTCACAATCACCAGCAGCGCGCCACAGAGGATCGCGGCCAGGACGTACAGCACCCAAACCGTCTGCCTTTGGGAGAGACCCATATTCAGGAGCGTATGGTGAAGGTGGCGTTTGTCGGCCTGGGTGATGGGTTGGCGACTCAGGATGCGGCGAGTCACGACAAACGCCGCATCGAAGAACGGCACGCCGAACACGAGCAGCGGGACGATGATCGAGAACGTCGCCGCGACAGTCTTGAACGCCCCCACGATGCTGAGGCATGCCAGGAAGAATCCGAGAAGCTGCGCTCCCCCTGTACCCATGAAGATCTTTGCGGGATTGTAGTTGTAGCGCAAGAAGCCGAAGCAGGCGCCCGATAGGGCCGCGGCGATCAGCGCCACGCGTGGCTGCCCGCCGTAAGTTGCGACCACCGAGAGC
>JAYROD010000281.1:0-3284 GCA_041911835.1 Fimbriimonadaceae bacterium
TAGCGGAATTAGAATCCACAGACAGAAGTACAGGGGGAGCATGGCCACCGCTCTCTGAAGCACCTGGCCAAATAGGGAAGAACCGACCCAAGACTGGATCAATCCCGAGATATTGAACACGCCTATTGAGATTTCGGTGCCCAAGTAGATCGCGACGAATACGATGAGGCAAACGAACCAGAGCATGAGGATTTTGCCGGTACCGGACTCCTGATACCGAGTTCCTTTCATCAGCTCACGGCTTCTGCGCGCGGCTTCACGGGCTCGCCTCCCTTCCAAAACGGCAACGGCTGGCGCCAGCGCCTGGACGCTCATCAGCGCAGGAAAGATGAGAAAACCGACAAACAGACCCACCGACGCAACGAACGCGATGACCGCGGGCCAGGCATTCGTTTCATTCGTCAGTGGCTCGAGGAACGCGCTCAGAAAGAGCAATCCGAAGGAGATTCCGATGGTCAAGACTGTGGAGCCGACCATCTGGAACGATGCGGCGCACATCGCCCAAAGCGACCTGCGCGCGTTGAAGACCGCGGTCGTCTCATCGGGAACATTGCCGAGCACAAAATCGGAAACGAGGCGCGTGACGAGGCCAGATATGTATGAGACTCCGAGGAGAAAGAGAGGCAAAGCCACGAAAACGCCCACGGCGAACACGAAGAGCACTTCGAAAGCCTGCGTTTGGAGGCTTTGAGGGTCCTTCGTCCAGAAGAGACCGGGAGCAACGAACGCTCCAAAGAATGCGACGACGAGGTAACAGCAAAGCGCGGGAACAGCAGAAAGCCGCAGGATCGGGGCTCCTACTGCTCGGAAGGCTCTGAGAGCAAGATCGAGCGCTTCACCTCCGGTCATGGGGCGAAGCTGCAGACGCCGTTCAGATGCGCGTGTGCGCATGCTGAGATATTGGAGCGCCGGATCACGGTCCACGAACTCCCAGTTTAGCCCGTGGCGACTCCCAAATCGATGAGTACAGCGCCGGAAGGCCCAGGCCCAACGAAACTGTGCGTACTCCCGGTGCATAGAATTCGTCTGGAATCGATAGAATCATGCAACGAAACATAAAGGTGAACATGCCCGCCGCATTCCTCATTGCGGTCGGCTTATCCCATGCGGCCCTCGGGCAATCCATCAAGGACGTTTGGCAAGCGGGTTTGCGAGACGCCAGTTTCACGGCCCAAGTCTCCACCGGCAATCAGCGGGAGCTCGCGAAGATCAACAAGGACTTCGCCAACTCCTACCGCTTCAAGTCGTCAACGGTAAAGATGAAGGAGCCGTTCAAGCTGCGGCTGGAATCAAAGGTAGAGGACCAAAACATCCTCTTTATCGTAAATGGGACGACTCGGCTGGTGCGGGTTCCTCAGGCTAACGTAAATATCCATGAGAACCTGGCGAAGTCGCCCGGCAAGCGGCAGACCGCGCTGGATTTCGGAATGATCACGCCCGGGCTGTTCAATGAGCTCTTTACATCGAAATTTGTCCGAAACGACCGTGCCACCGGCGACGTCGTGTTCGACTTGACCTACATTCCCAAGCTCGACGACACGACGCGCCACCGGGTTTGGGTGGATCCGCAGAAGAAATTCGTGACGAAGCGGGAATGGTACAGCCAAATCGATGGTCGTCTTCTCGCCACTTTCACTTATGAGAATCCGAAGCAGTCCGGCGGAGTCTGGTTTCCCACGCGGGTGACGGTCCGCAATGCCGACAACAAGGTGGCTGGTGTAACGGACTATACGAATTTGGTCGTCAATGGCGGGCTGGATGACAGCCTGTTCAAGACGAATTAGCTACTTCATGATTTTCGTCAGCGTTTCGCTGATCGCCTTCGCTGTGAAGTCGAGCAGCGAGATGCTGGCGTCGTAGTCCATTCTGGTCGGTCCAATAATCGCAAGCGTTCCCGCTTCGTCCTGGCCAACATAGAAGCTCTGCTTCACCACGGTGAACGGCCGAAGTGGCTTCGACTGGTGCTCCTTGCCGATCGTCACGGTCTGCTCTTGATCGGCGGGTCCGACCAACGCGGATTGGACCGTCTCGGAATCGCCCAACGCGTGGACGAGTTCTTGGAAGAGGGCCACATCCCGACGGATCTCGGGTTGCGAAAGCAGAAACTCTTCACCTTCGAAGACCACGTCCGGTTTGAGCAGATCCTTCCCGATCTGGCGCATGGAGCTCGCGACTGTCGCGAGCAGTCGGGAAAGTGGTTGAGACTCTGGGGTCGCGGGGTTCTTCAGACGGGAGATCGTTCGAATCGTCTGTCCCGCAACAAGACTGCTGATGATTTCGTTGGAGCGTCCGATTTCCGATAGGGTCACATCCCGCGGGCACTCGAGCAGCCGGTTTTCCACGTGGCCATTGCTCAGTACGACAACCAGAAGCAGCCGTTCGGGTCCAAGGGCGGTGACGATAGCGTTCCGCACCCGGATATTCGAAGCCGGAACGATGGTGGCAGCAGAGAGCAGCTGGGTTAGCCTGCTGAGTACTTTAGTAGTGCCTTGCAGTAGTTCCTTGAGTGCCTCTCCCTCTTCCGAGGCTCCGAGCAAGCGATGCCGGACGTTCTGATCCGGAGCGGACTTGACTATCATGTGGTCGACGTAATATCGATATCCGGTATCGCTTGGAATGCGGCCTGCACTGGTGTGTGGTTGTTCGAGGAAGCCCTTTTCAGCGAGCTCGGCAAGCTCGTTACGAATCGTGGCGGATCGGACGCCGAATTCATATTTGGTCGCCAGCAGTTCGCTGCCGACGGGCTCTGCCGCTGAGATGTATTCGACGATCATAGCGCGGAGGATACGTTGTTTCCGTTCGTCGAGTTCTGGCATTACTTCTGCTTACTCCGATGCACCTCTCATTAAACCCTCATGGCTGGCGCATGGTCGGTTAGAGATAGCGAAGTTCAGAACGATGGTGTCAGCCGTCATCAAGTTGATGGAGGGACTCAGGAACGCGTTCAGCGTGAACGGCGCCGTGGTGTTGGAGGTTTGCCTGCGGACATGCATCATCTATTGCGTGCTCGTCTTCGGTGTTCGACTTTCCGGTAAGCGTCAGATTGCCCAGTTGACTCCCTTCGATTTGGTGGTGCTGTTGCTTCTCAGCAATGCAGTTCAAAACGCCATGACCGGCCCGGATACGACGATCATCGGGGGATTGACTGCTGCCGCCACTCTTCTGATCCTGAACATGATCGTTGCGAGGCTGCGATACCGATTTCCAGAATTTCGGCATGCCGTAGAAGGGGTCTCGATCGACCTGGTGCTCAACGGCGAAGTCCAGACTCATGCGATGCAGCA
>JAYROD010000282.1:0-3622 GCA_041911835.1 Fimbriimonadaceae bacterium
CCCCCGCATTCGACGAAACTGTTTCGATGACGGTCAGCAAACATAGACTTAAGGGCGGCGGCTTGCACTCGGGCCCTGGCGGTCCTGGAGGAGCCTACAACAAGTGGTGGAAAGATCAGCTCGGAGGACTTGACAACCCTTCTGTCGAAGATATTATCGACTTGATGAAAAAAGCAAGAAGGCGATTTGGTTTTTGATAATATGGGCGAGCGCATATACAAACTGCAGACGACCGATAAACTGTTCAATGCTGTCTTCAGCCCTGTAGAATTCACTGAACCAGTTGGGAGTAAGTGCTTGAGTTGTGGATTTCAGGAGATGAAGCGTATTTTTCCTGCGAGCCTTGCGTTTGAAGGAGGATTGGCTCGAGATTTTGCAAGCGTCTTGTTTATGACATGTTGTACTGCGGACGTCGGCGAGCAGGTCGCAAATCGGTTCCCGGACATTCAATTGAAATCGACAAAAATATTGCCTGGATCCGCTCCCTCTCATCCGAACGAACCGGACGATAGGAGAGTTCAATACGAGGGTCCAGAGATAGTCGAGCTTTGGCCGGGTCTCTGTATTGCTGCTAACCCTGAAGTGTCGACGCTAAGCGTCAAAAAAGAATGCGCCGTCTGTGGGAAAGTGTGGTGGGACATTGAGGGCGTCGAGCGTCCCGAAAGAGAGGTGGAAATCGAAGGGCGCTTTCAAATGGAACCCCGTACTTTGAGAACTCCGGGGATGGGTCTACTAATCCCCAAATCCGTAATGCGGCAATCCGGATTCTTGCGAGTTGACGGGTTTTGGACTACGTTTTGTTTAGAGTCGGTAAAGAACTTCATATCCGAAAATAAGTTCATGAACGTTTCCTTTCTGGAATACGGTGAACTAATCAAAGGATAGCATCTGCGCCAGGACCATCTCTTACAGCTACTATCCAGACGACTCCCGCTACTAGATGTTCCATTCCATCCCTCCAGGGCTTCCATCCCTCCAGGGCTTATACCCTCCAGGGCTTGCCCTGGAGGGTATACACCGTCTCTAAATGCTGCGCCGATCCGAGTACAAGCACTATCAGAACAGAGGACAGCCCGGAGAGCGAATCTTTGTCTCGACGACCGTCCTCGACTTCGTCGAGGTCTTCAAGTCACCCAAACTGGCAGATCTCTTCACCGAAATGCTCTTCGAATCTCATCAGAGCGCAGGTGCAATCTTGCACGGCTTCGTCGTCATGAGCCACCATGTCCACTTTCTCACCACGCTCCCGCCGAACCAAGACGCTCCGCGGTTTGTGGGCGCACTCAAGTCTCAGTCTGCGAGAGCGATCAGGCCGAAGATTGACCCAGCCATCGAGCGAGCATTCGATGCGCGGCGTGGCCTAGACGGTCGGATGTTTTGGCAACGCAGCTTTCGCAGCTATACGATCTTGCGAAACGAAGACTTCGAGCAGAAGCCTCGATACATCCATCTTAATCCTGTCCTAGCCGGATTGTGCGAGTATCCTGAGCAATATCGTTGGTCGAGCGCATGCTTCATCGAGGCTCAACTATGGTTTGCAGATGAAAGCATCCGATATGAAGATTGGCTTCGGTTGGCTCCTGCGCTGGTGGGGTGAATTGTATACCCTCCAGGGCAAGCCCTGGAGGGATTAAAAGGAGTAGTTCACGGCTGAAGCAGATTCTCATAATAGTTGGGACCCTACCAAGTTTCCGTGCGCCATTGACCCCAGACGTTCGGCTCCTCCCACTCTTCGGGAGGCTCTTGTCCATTCAGCCGCAGCGCGAGGAAGATCAGCCCGATGTGCCATCCCTCGTGCCAAACCATGTGCTGCATGAGGAGCACCGGATTGTCATAGCGAACGTGTTCGCTCGTCATGGGGCCATTCCCTTTGGCGATGCCCTCCCGAACCGCCTCCCGGACTGCCCTACCGCTCGCCGCTAGACAGAATTTGATCGTATCCAGGTCGTCAATCGGGGTCCCTTGGTCGTCGGCATACGCCCTTCCAAGGTCTGCTGCATGTACAGGTGCGACCTGCGAGAGAAAAAACTTTCGCGTGCTATGCATGTGCGCAAGCTGGGCGTCCAGCGGCATGCCGTCGTCGGAAGGCTTCGCATGCCGGTTGGATTCATCGATGAGGGTGCAGACGGCGTCGACGATTCGGCACTGACGATCCCAAGACTCTATAAGGGCTTCGGTGACATCCATCGGGCACACTATACACCGGATGCCGTTGGGTTGATCGGTGCTGAGTGTTAGCCGATCAGGCGTTCGCCCTGACTCTGGAAGACGTCGTGGATGTAGTCCACCAGCTCGATCCGCTCCCGTGGATTCTTGGGCATAAACCGGACGCCGGTCGCGAAGAGCCCGGATTCGGGCACAGGAAAGCAATAACGCACTTCGGCTCGGACCTTCATTGGCTCCAGCCCGCCTCGGCCGATAAAGAGCTCACAGCAGTCGCCTTCACACATCTCGAATCTCGAACGGAGTTGGAGCCCACTCAGGCTGAGGTCGACGATCACCGCGGTAAGGGATTTCGAATCGCCTGGTTTGCGAAGCTGGGTGTATTCGACGATGTCGAAGCGCGCGTGCCGCCGTTGGTCTGCTCTTTTGTGTGCGCCCATGCCGAAGCCTTGCATCATGCTTTGAAGCGGGCGCCATCCGAATCGCGCCCCATCCTTTTAACGGTATTGGCAATTTCTGGCCCAACCTTAGGAGTTTTTGTGAGATTTCCACGATGGGCCCGCTCAAAAAACCGAGGTCGCGCCCATCTGTGGACGCGACCTCGGAGGTTCTTCAGGCTTGATCGGCTACTTCTTGGTCGACGTGATCAGCACGTGGCCCGTATTGGGGTCGTACTGCACATCGACGTTGAGGGCGTCCTTGATAAAGCTGAGCGGAACGATGCTGCGTCCTCTCTCGAGGAACGGAGCAACCTCCATCTTGATCGTCAAATCGTTTACCGTCGCCACCGAATTGCCAATCGTGAAGAAGATCGACTTGCCGTCGCCATCGGCATGGACCGACTTGCCGGAATTATCCCACTTCACCGAGCCGCCGTTGTGCTCGAAGAGATAGCGGAACGGAGTCAATGGCACGCCATCCTGCACGCGAGGCATCACGTCGAAGTTGACGATCTTGTTGTTTAGAATAATCGTGAAGTTGCCGATGTTCGGGAGGCGCTGGCCGTATCCGATTTTCAGCATCGGCAGGTTCGTGCTCACGCCGTTCGTCACGGCGATCGGGGGCGCCTTGGGCGCTCCGGACTGCTGCACGACGATGACTGGCTTGCTGGGATTCGTGACGATCGGGGCCGTCGTATTGCCCGTCTTCGGGACGAGCAGCTTCGGACCGGTCGTCGTACCCATGCCAACTTCGCTGGGCTTCAGGCCGCTGGCGCCGGTCGCCGCTGCTTGGACGCCGCCCGTTGCGACGATCGCTGCCGCGCTCGGGGCCACGGGATCGGCTGCGGTGAGAACCGCGGTTGCCTGCTGATTGGGGGAAGGCTTCACGCCGACCTGCGCATTAACCGGGGTAGACGGATTCGTCGAAGGCTGCAATGCGGGCTTTGCCGGCTCGGTGGGCTTCGTGTCGACAGATCCCTCCACGGGCTTTGCAGGCGTTCCAGCGTTTGTGTTCAGCG
>JAYROD010000283.1:0-2418 GCA_041911835.1 Fimbriimonadaceae bacterium
GGAAGTCGCTCGCGTCGGAGGCCGTCTTCGAAGGTCTTGGGCTGCATTCCGGCGCTGCGGTGACCGTACGGGTACTGCCTGGGGAACGCGGAATATGGTTTCGAGTTGGCGCCGACCAAGTTCAGGCGATTCCGGAAAACGTCACCGACACCACTCGATGCACCCGGCTCGGTCAAGTATCGACGATCGAGCACATCATGAGCGCGTTGGCAGCGCTCGGCATCACCGATGCGGAGATCGAACTCTCGGCAGGCGAGCTCCCCGCATTGGATGGGGCCTCCCTGGTCTACTTCAGTGGAATTCGTGATGCTGGAACGACGCTTGGACCGCAATGTGAGGTCGATGGGCCGTTTGCACGCATATTCGAGAAGTCGGCGGAATCCTCGATTGCTATCGCGTAGGGTGACGGTCATTGGCGCTACTTATTCGAGACCGGCGATCGTTGGCCCGGAGTCCAAGATTTCGAAGTGATACTAGACGAAGCCACCTATGAACTCGAGGTCGCTCCGGCGCGGACGTTCGGCTTCGAATCTGAGCTCGATCAAGTTCGTGCAGCCGGCTTGGCGCGGGGGCTCGACGAAACGACGGCTTTGGTGCTCGGGGGCTTAGGCTATGTAAACGTTCCGAAATTCGCCGATGAGCCTGCGCGCCACAAACTCTTGGACTTGATTGGCGATCTTTATCTGGCTGGCGTTCCACCCGTCCTGCTCGACGTCGTGGCCTCGAGGAGCGGCCATGCCGCCAACGTGAGGGCAGCAGCTAGATTGCTCCAAGCGGTGAGAATCGTCCCCGCGAGCTAGACGGCGTGCAGTGGCGCGCTCGTCGGCCAGTGAATTTCAATGCCTTGCCGTTCGAGAAGCCGCTGAAACTCCGTGAGGCGAAGTTGGCTCATCACGACATCGCGCGGATCTACCTTGGACAGCAGGCAGTAGGCGGCCAGCGATCCCCCAGATTCTCCGATGTTCCATTCGACAGGATGGAGCCGGAAGCAGCCGTTCGTGATGTGGGTCGTGCCGATGTTCTTGCAGGCAGGTATCAGATTCTCGGTCTCCATCGGTATCAAGGCACCGAGCGGAATTTCGAATGGCAGTGTGCTTAGATCGAGGTATCCCTCGCCGCTGGTGCTCGGGTGCAGGTCGATCCGATAGCATCCGACGCCGACTGAATCATTGAGCGACGGCGCCCTGTCCCTGCCCGGATGCTGGGACGCGCTGACATGCTCCTCGAGCACGGTACCCATCGCTTTAATGCGGCGCGATTCGCGGACGTAGGGCGCCATCGCCAACCCGTCGTCCGTGTTCGTGATATCCGGGCGCATATGGAGGCCCGGAAAGCCAGCCTCGGTCTGCAGCCAAAAGAGAAGGCTGAGCGAGAGTTGGCGTGCATCGTCGAGCGACCGGCGGACGACGTCTTCGGGCTGATCGATGAGCGGGCCTAGCCAGTAGTCGTTTTGCGGCCAATTAACGATCGTCGCCTCTTCAGGAAGCATTCCAGGTGCAAAAGAATCTTTCGAGAGGATTTGTCGATAGTCGAAAAGCCCGAGTCCGCCATCCTCGGGTGGAAAGAATGTCCACGTCCTCGGTTTCAGAGTTCGAGGGTCTTGGACTGTCCAGTCAAGCAATCTTCCGGGCCAAAAATCAGGCGCGTATGCTCGCCAGAAGTCATATCGATCTGGCTTCTCGATGATATGCTCGGCGTTCGGGTCGAACCCCAGAGCGAAGCACCACGTGAACCCTTGCTGATTCTCGGGCTGGGACGGGCCGTCGACTGCATGCTCCTCGCCGGTTTCTTTGCGAGACTCCGCGCCCACGACATACTCCGTAGCGGTGATCGGGAGAAGGTCACCCAACTCCGATGCGTCTACGAAGTATCGAGCTTCGACGGATTCCTCTGTTCCGTCGAGAGCGTTCAGGAATGAGACAGCTCTTATAGTACGGCCATGCATTTCTGCGGCTACGGGAGTCCGGCCGGTCCGAATGTCGAGCAAGCCCGCTGCGCGGGGATAAGCCAGCATCTGTTCGAGAACCGCAACCCCGACCCTCGGCTCATGGCACAACCGAGAAACCCATCCGCGCCCCGGATTGAGGTGCTTGTCGCTCCGAGCCGCGTCTGTCAGAGGATAGTAATGCCGATAGTAATCTCGAACCAACTCCCGATATGACCGATACCGGGAAGTGCACCCAAACTCCTCGATCCAAGGATGCTCATCGGGCGGAACGGCCTGCGAAGTGAGTTGTCCTCCAATCCAAGCCGTCGGCTCCGTCATGATTGTATGGAGACCTAGCGAAGTGGCCGCCATAGCGGCGGCACAGCCTCCGGTCCCTCCACCCACAATCAAAAGATCGCATTTCGTTCCCCGCATCAGTCCAAGGCTACCTGCGGACGGACTCAGACATCGGGCGAACCGTTGTGATGCGA
>JAYROD010000284.1:0-4446 GCA_041911835.1 Fimbriimonadaceae bacterium
CCCGCCCGCTTCGCTTTGACCCCGAACCGGGCGGCCAGCCTTTCCTCCGTCAATCGTGAGGCCGTCCACCGGAGGAAATCGACTTCCGCGATATGAAGCTTTGGATCTCCGTCACGATGCAGCGCCCGGATGAGCCCGCGCGCCACCCCGCCGCAAGCGACGATGTCCTCGATGCGTTCGAAAGGCGAAGTGCTGAGTAGTCTTTCGTCGATCAGTCGCTCCATGCGCTCGATCTGCTCGGTGCTCGGCGGATCGGTGAGTCCGGCGTCCGAGATCAGTCTGCCGGTACCCAAGGGGAGCGAGAACTCTTGAGTGATGCCGCGATCCTCGCAGAGCGCCACCTGGGCGCTGCCTCCACCAACCTCGACCAACAGAAACGGCCACGATGGCTGGGAATCGATCAGGGCCCCGCGTAATCCGAGTTCCGCTTCGCGGCGACCCGAGATCAGATCGACCTTGATGCCGACTTCCTTCTTTATTTTTTGCAGTACGCGCTCATGATTTTCCGCCACGCGCATCGCTTCGGTAGCGAATACATAGAGCCGCTCGGCCTTCGCCTGGTCGCTCGCGAAAACGTACGATCGAAGCGTCGCCACAAGGCGATCCTGCATCTCAGGGGGAATACGGCCGAGGGAACTCACAACTTCGCCGAGCGATAGCCATTCGCTCTCATTGCGAACCCGCTGAATCGAACCTCCTTCCTTCTCGGCAATAAGTAGATGAACTGTATTGCTACCGATATCGGCGGAAGCGTAAATTCGGCCCATCGCAATTCAGTATGGCCTGCGGTTTCGCGACCATTTGTTAAGGCTCTGTCGTCGCTAAGCGGACACTTCCTGAATCGCAGCGTTTTCGTTAAGAAATGCGATCACCTTTTTGAATATCGCACGGAATTCGAGTTCCCGTAGACCATTGTGCTTTCGTAGCGCTGCGAGAAGATCCTCAGGCTTCATCTGATATTCGCCGGCCATCACGAACAACTCTTGGTTGAGATCGGCGTTGCTCAACTTCATTCCTTCCTTGACGAAGATATCGCGTATGACCACGGCTCGCATGACGTGGGTCTTGGCTTCGTTCTTCCACGCCTCCACGAGCTGATCCATCGTCATGCCGTTTTCCTGGGCATAGTCCTCCATGGTCTTGCCGCGCTGCTGGACGTCCGCTGCAAGCTCTCGAAGGCGCTGGTTGGCCACCGCCTCCCACATGTTATCGGGGACGTGGACGGTACACCGCTTAAGCAGGTCTTCCTGGAGCTGCTCGTTGACATAATCTGCGAGCATTGCATCTTTGGCGAGCTTGATCTGGTCCTTGACCTTTTCCTTGAGTTCTCCTACGTCCTTGGCTTTGAGGTTCTGGGCAAAAGCGTCGTCCAGCTCGGGAAGCCGGACGGAATTCAGGCTCCGAATCGACACCTGCACGTGGTGAAGTTTGCCCGCCCAGTCCTTTTCCTGGAAGTTGTCTGGAAAGGTGAGATTGAGCTGCTTCATTTCTTCGACCTGCATGCCCATGATCGCCTGATCGAGTTGCGGAAAAGTCTGCCCTGCGATCGTCATGAAGTTGCGACCGTCTCCCTCTTCTCCGTCGACCTTGATGTTGACGACAGCGATGTCGCCATCCTGCACTCCTCTGTCTGTGACAGCTTCGCGTTTGCCGCTGCGCTTTCGGAGTTCCTCCAACTGGGCTTCAACCTCGTCGTCGGTCACTTCGACTTTTGGCTTCTGGGCGGCTAAGCCCTTGTATTCGCCGAGTTCGACAATTGGGGCAAGCGGCACTTTCGCCGTAAACTCGCACACCTTTTCATCCCGGTCGAGCTTGCTCACGTTGACCATCGGGTTGTCGTCTGGTTTAAGCTGCTCTTGTTCGATCGCTTGCTTGCAGACCTTGTTGACGATCGTATCTGCGGCCGCCTGGTACAGCTCGTCTTTGCCGAGCATCTGCTCGATCATTTCTTTGGGTGCATGGCCGGGGCGAAATCCGGGAACCCGAATTCGCTTGGCGAAGCCCTTTATCGCTCGATCGAATCCCTCATCAACCTGGGCCGGATCGCAAACGACGTCTAGCTTGACGGTGCAAGGGTTGAGGTCTTCTCGGGTGACAGTCATAGGCATAATAGGGTAGCGACTCCAGGTTGGGATATAGCGATAGGGTACCTCAGGCGGACTCGGCCCCAGGGATGTGGAAAACTTGTGGAAATCCATCCCTTGAGGTCAGGTTCGATGCCCCAGGAGCGCCTCGATCGCTTCTGGCAACTTGGGATACTTGAATTGAAACCCGTGCGCCAGGGCAATTTGGGGCACCACCCTTTGACCCTCAAAAATGAGCTCCGGCTCCGCCCCCTTCATTTTGGCAACCCACTTCACGGCCCAAGGCGGTGCGGGTGGGGCCCAAGGGCGATGCGTTGCTTTCCTCAGCATCGTCATGAAGGTGGCATTAGTAACGGGATGGGGCGCGGTGGCGTTCATCGGGCCCTGAATCTCCTCCTTCTCCAGCGCAAAGCGAAAGAGCCTCGCCAGATCCTGAATATGAATCCAGCTGATGTATTGGCGTCCGTTTCCAATGCTCCCGCCCAGGAACCACCTGACGACGCTCAACAATTCTGGGAACACCCCGCTCGCCATTGTCAGCGCCACGCCTGTTCGAACTTTCACCTTACGGGTGGAAGACAAATTTGATTCGTCCATTGCCGCTTCCCACTTCTGGCATGCCTCTGGCAGAAAGCCCCGCCCAGCTTTCGAAGCCTCACTAATCTCCGCATCACCCCTGTCTCCGTAGAATCCGACTGCGCTCATATTGATCCACACCTTCGGAGGACGCTCGCATGCCGCGATGGCAAGCCCAATCGTTCGGGTTGGACCAACCCTCGAATCGACAATCGCACGACGATTCTCGTCGGTCCAGCGGACGTTGATGGGAGAACCGCATAGGTTGATGATGCCTGCGGCGCCTTCAATGGTCTCGAGGATTGTGGATGGATCGTCGGGGTCCCATTGGGCGATTGAGGGTATTCCCCTGCGAAGGTTCTCGCTCCGAGAGAGCACGATCGGGGTGAATTTCGAGGCAACGAGTTCGTCGACAATGGCGCGCCCGACCACACCCGAGCCCCCGGCGATGAAGACCTTTCCCCGGTCCGTCACTCGTCGCCCATCCATTGTTTCTGAATCGTTTGCTCGATACCGAGGCTCTGCAGAATCCGCGCGACAACCGTGTCGGCGAGATCCTCGAGCGACTTCGGTTTGGTGTACCAAGCCGGACTAGCGGGCAGAATCGTCGCACCCGCTTCCGCGGCTGCTGTAAGATTTCTCAGCATGATGAGGTTGTAGGGCATCTCCCGTGGCACGAGAATGAGCTTTCTCCCTTCCTTCAAGCACACGTCGGCAGCGCGAGTGGCCAGGTCGTTGCTGATGCCATTGGCGATTCGGCCGATTGTCCCCATGGAGCACGGAACGATCACCATTCCGTCGTGGCGAAACGACCCGCTTGCAGGCGGAGTGAAGAAGTCCCTCTCGTTGAGCAATCGAATTTGAGGTAACTCCTCACCCAGCCATTCCAGGGTCGAGAATCGGTCCCTCTTTGGGGCTACTCCAAGCTCCGTGGCAGCCACTTGGATTGCTTGATCGCTCAGCGTCAGGAAGACGTGCTCAAAGTGCTTGGCGGCATGGCGCAGAAATCGCTGTGCATAGATGGCGCCACTTGCCCCGGTTACGGCGACAACCAGTTTTCCTGTGCTCATTGCTCAATACACCTACGAGAGACCCTGCGAAAGGCTCAGCAATTCCCTTTCCCTCTCGACGCTTAGCCCCGCTTTGAGCGACTCTCGGGTGCGATTCTCGTGGAACCACTTCAGCGTGTCCCGGGCGGTTTCCTCAAGTTCACGGCAGACGAGCCCCTTGGAAATCGCCTTGGAGACATCGATCGTTCCCATTCCATCCCCCGACCCGTCATAGGGCAGGACCAGCGGGAGATCGCTCCACGGTTGGACGCCATTGGATTCGAGGAAGTCGGTCGGAAGAGGAAGCAGGGTCGATTTCGAGCCAACGCCGACTGCGCATCTATGAAGCATTTCGGAGAGCGCCATTGGAGCCGTCGGGCCCGTGACATTCACCGTTCCCTCCGCACCCATTTCGACCATTGTCAGGATGAACGCGGCCAGGTCGCGGACGTCGATAAATTGAGTTGGCTGCTTTGGACGGTCCGGTACGAGCACCTCACCCCCTTCATCGAATCGCACAGGCCAATACGTGAAGCGGTCCGTCTTATCGTCTGGGCCGACGATCAGGCCGGGACGAATGATGAGGCTTCGATCGGAAAAGGCCTCACAGATTTCCTGCTCGCACGCCGCCTTGAGCGGCCCGTAGCTTCCTCCGTCGATCGTTTCGATCGTCGGATCCTCCAATACACCGACAGCGTCGGACTCTTTCAGCCCTTTGTGTGATGGGTCCGCGTAGA
>JAYROD010000285.1:0-9251 GCA_041911835.1 Fimbriimonadaceae bacterium
GGCCGCCCAGAGGTATCTCGACCTTCGACCTTCGGCCTTCGACCTTCCGACAATCCACAATCGCTCGACCTCCACCCCCAACCCCCTCCTCCTCCGGGGCACAAACCATCCCGGCAAGAGGAGGGGGCTCGGGAATCCGACCCTCGACCTTCGACCTTCGACCTTCGACAATCCGACAAACCACAATCCACAATCGGCAATCCACAATTCGATTACCTCACTGAGCTCCAACCCTGGAAAGAAATGCTCGAAAACGGCCTCACCACTTTCGCCGAGAACCCTGAGCCGACGCGCTCCGACTGTCACGCCTGGAGTGCGCATCCGATCCTCGGGTTCTTCCAAATCGTGGCCGGAGTCACCAGCATCGCCCCTGGATGGAAGAAGGCGCGGATCATGCCCCATCCCGGCAATCTCAAACGCTTCGACGCGAGGATCGCCCACCCCGACGGTGAGCTGCGCGTGGCCTATGAGAACGAGAAATTCACCATCGACTCGCCCGTGCCGTTTGAATTTCGGTGGCGTGAGACGAACGAAGAATTCAAAGAGGGCCGACACCAAATCGGATGATCGTCGCGACACTCCTCCTGGCAATCCGCATCGCTGGCGCCGAAACCCTCAAGGACAAGCGCAAGGTCGTCAAAAGCCTCATCGAAAAGACCCGCAACCGCTTCCATGTCGCTATCGCCGAAGTCGAAGACCTCGACCAGATCCGCAGCGCGATCATCGGCATCGCCACCGTCTCGAACAACGAACGCCACGCCGAAAGCACGCTCGATCATGTGCTCCAGACACTCGATTCCAATCCCGAAATCAGCGTCGAAATCTTGCAGCGCGATATCCAGCGGGTTTGACTACGGGCTCCTTTTGACGAGTGATCGCGCAAGTTCGATGTACTGATAATTGCCGTTATTCGCCATCGTCGTCACAGCGCCGGTAACTAGGTTCTTGCGATAGATCCCCGTTCCGTCTGTATAGAGAACATCGCCATTGCTTAAACGATAAGCGCCGCGTGGGGCCGAGGGCAAAACGATACGCGTTAAGAAAGTACCGGAAGTGTCGTATTCGAAGGCGCCAAATGGCGGATCAAATCCTGCGATGAGCGTGCCGCCCGTCTCGGCGCGGATTTGCTGCGGAAAATGGATATCCTCAGCGAGGGCCGAATCAACATACAGCCCTTGGTAATTGCCGCTTAAGTCGAATTTCTGAATATCGTTTCCGTTCGTCTCGGACACTAGTGCGCTGCCACTGAAGAATTCGATGTCGAACGGGCTTCCCGACCCAGAACCGCTTTGGTTCTGTACGATAGCCCAAGTGACTTGGCCGCTGCCGTCCAAATTCATTCGCTGGATCGTTCCTGCGAAAATCCCAGCTCCGACCGTGACGTACAGTTGCCCGTTCCAAACCGCGATTCCCCGAATGTTGTCGAGGGCATTGTGGGGTTGGTCGGCAATCGTGCGAAGAAACACTCCCGAGTAGCTGTACTCGAAAACGGCATCGGAAATCTGATCGCTCACCAAGATGGTGCTTCGGCCGCTGTCGATGGCGTGCTTCGGAGATCTCAGATGGCCCCCCGAAGCCGAACTGTCCACAATGAAATTTGGGTTGATGACGTGCCCGTCGACCGGCGACACCGCAAGCACCCGGTCTGCCGTCCAATCCGGGATCATAAGGAAGTTGGGGGACGCCCCTATGGCTCTCCCAAAGGCCAGCGCCAACCCGACAACGATCGCTCTCTCCAGCTTCACCGCATCCCTCCAGGGTCTCCTTAGAGCTCGATTTTGCGGATTCGATTTGGGATCCGTCAACCCAAATAGCTTCGATTTATCCACATTTTGCGTCTTGAGGCATAAGTGAGGGATTGCGTATGAATACTGGCAAAGGTCAAACCGTGATGATCGTGGGGATCATCAGCCTCTTTTGTTTCGGGATCATCCTCGGCCCGGTAGCCTGGGTGATGGGCAATAACGTGCTCAGGGAGAGCGGGGATGAAGCTGAAAAGAATCAGGCGAACATTGGGCGAATCTGCGGAATCGTCGCGACGATCCTCAACATACTCGGGATTTTGTTCTACATCTTGGTCTTCGCCGGCCTGTTCGCCATGGGAGCCACACAAGCAGCCCCGCGCTTAGGCTCATAGCCCCAGTTTCGGCCAGAGGGCGTCAATCTTTCGTTTGACGTCCTCTGACATCGTGATCAGTTTTGGCCAATCGCGCGAGAAGCCGTTCTCGCCGGGCCATTTGTGCGTGCAGTCGAACCCGATCTTGCCGCCAAAACCCTCTTGCTGCGCCGCATGGTCGAGCTGATCCACCGGCCCTCTCGACTCGAGCGTGTCTCGACCCGGATCGCAGTTCGCGCCGATCCGGAAGAGCACCTCGCCGAAATCCTGAACGTTGCAGTCCTCGTCGAAGATGAATACGAACTTCGTGAACGCGAGCCCGCCCAGCCCCCAAATCGCATTCATGACCTTATAGGCGTGCCCAGGATATTTCTTCTTGATCGAGACAAAAGCGACATTGTGGAAGCACGCCTCGACGGGGAGATTCATGTCGACGATCTCCGGTACCGTGAGCTTGATCATAGGCAGGAAGATCCGCTCGACCGCTTTACCCATCCAGCCGTCTTCCATCGGCGGCTGGCCGACTATCGTCGCCGGATAGACCGGCTTCTCTCGCTGAGTCATGCAGGTGACGTGCAGCACTGGGAAATCTTCGGCCAGCGAGTAGTAGCCGGTGTGGTCGCCAAACGGACCTTCCAGCCTTCGCTCGGACGGATCGACGTACCCTTCGATCACAAATTCGGCATCGGCGGGGACGGTAAGGTCGACGGTTTTGCAGGGCACCAGCTCGGCCCTTTCCTTTCGCAGGAACCCTGCAAAAAGCATCTCGTCGATTCCCGGCGGGAGCGGTGAAATGGCGCTGAATGTGTAGGCCGGATCGCCTCCCAGCACGACCGCAACTTCGATCCTCTTGCCTTTAGCGCCCGCTTCTTCCATGTGCCGCATGCCCGTCTTGTGCATCTGCCAGTGCATGCCGCAGGTGTTCTTGTCGTAGAGCTGGATGCGGTACATGCCGACGTTTCGCTTGCCGGTGTTTGGGTCGTGGGTGAACACGAGGGGAAGCGTGATGAAGGGTCCCCCGTCCTCTGGCCAACAAGTGAGAATGGGAAGCTTCGTGAGATCGACCTGCGCACCTTGAAATACGACTTCTTGGCAGATTCCCTTGGAGACAGTCTTCGGGGGGACGTTCTTGAGCTCCTTAAAGAGTTCGGGGAGCTTCTTGAGGGCTTCCATGGGGCCGTTGGGTATCTCAGGTTTGAGGAGAGCTTCGATGCGTTCGGCGTGCTCTTCGAAGTCCTCCACTCCAAGTGCCAGAGACATGCGTTTGCGCGAGCCCATCGCGTTGATGGCGACGGGAATATCGAAGTTGACAGTTGGCAGTTGGCGGTTGGCAGTCCCGCTGCTATCTGCTAACTGCGAACTGCGAACATGGATCGATTGCTGCCCCATGACGGCGCTTCTTGGATGAGGCGTCCCCAGACGATGTGGCGGGCCGACGACATTCTCAAAAAGCAGCGCTGGGCCCCCGGCCTTCATGACCCGGTCGGCGATCTCGGTGATTTCGAGCTGCGGGCTGATCGGTTCGGTGATGCGCTTCAATTCACCCTTCGATTCAAGGGTTTGCAGAAAGTCTTGAAAATCGCGATACGCCATGCGGCATCAAGTCTACGTCATTCCGATGCACTACACTGGAGGCATGCCGAAATGGTGGATGGTGATAGTCGCGTTCTTCTGCCTCTCGATTGCCTCAGAAGCGCAAAGCATCGAGGCAGCAAATGGGGTCGTCGAACGCCTCATCGGGGAGCGAGCGAAAGAATTCGATCTGGGGCTCAGTCAGCCCTATTCCGAGCACGACACGTACGTCGTCTTCGCAAGGGACGGCAAGGTGACCGTTCGTGGGACGACCGGCGTGGCGATCTGCCGCGGAGTGTACGACTATCTCAAAAACGCTTGCGGCTGCCTGGTCACGTGGGACGGCGACCAACTGAATTTGCCCGCTAGGTTTCCTGACTATCCGCGCACCGAAGTCCGCTGTCCGAACCAATATCGCCATTACTTCAATGTCTGCACTTTCGGCTACACGATGGCGTTTTGGGATTGGAATCGTTGGCAGAGAGAGATCGATTGGATGGCTCTGCACGGCATCAACATGCCGCTTTCGATGACCGGACAAGAAAAGGTCTGGCAGACGGTCTGGAAAAGTTATGGCGTCAAAGATATCGATATTCGATCATTCTTCGGCGGGCCGGCGTTCCTTCCGTGGCACTGGATGGGCAACCAGGACGGCAACGCCGGACCGATGCCCCAAGCTTTCCTCGACTACGCCGAGGGTCTCCAAAAGAAGATCATCTCACGAGAACTAGAACTGGGAATGCACCCGGTGACCCCCGCATTCGCGGGCTTCGTTCCCAAGGCATTTGCTGAGAAACACAAGGGCTCCAAGATCATCCCATCGAGCGGTTGGGCAGGTTTTGAGCCGACTTATCAACTTAGCCCAAATGATCCTTTGTTTAAAGAAATTGGCGCAAGGTTCATCAAAGAGTATATCAAGACCTATGGTACTGACCATCTCTATCTTGCCGACGTTTTCAACGAGATGACACCGCAGGTCGGCAAAGGCACCCGGCTCGAGGACCTCAAGGCGACCGCGATTGCGATCTACGAATCGATTCTCGCGGGCGACCCTCACGGAATCTGGGTGAGCCAAGGCTGGCTGTTCCACAACGATCCTGGGTTCTGGAAAGATCCGGAAGTCGAAGCGTATCTGAGCGGAATTCCGAACGACCGGATGATCCTCCTCGATCTCGCAGGAGAAGAGGACGAGATGTGGCGGCTGCACAAGGCGTTTCGCGACAAATTGTATATCTGGAATTTGCTTCACAACTATGGCCAACGCACTCGACTGTTCGGAAACCTAGATTTGATCGCTTCAAAGCCCATCAAGGCGCTGAACGATCCCGGCCACGGGCAAATGGCGGGCATGGGGTTGACGATGGAGGGGATTCAGCAGAACGCGCCGATCTACGAGTTGATGACCGACATAATGTGGAGAAATCAGCCCATCTATTCGGGGGACTGGCTATCCGCCTACTCGCGACAGCGGTATGGGTTTCCCGGCGCGGAGCCGCTCTGGGACAGCATCCACAAGACGATCTATGGCGGTGTATCGAGCGTATGGTCGCTCCAGCCCTACCAAACGCGACCCTCGCTCGGCAGCGTGTCCGAGCCGGGGGTCCCGAATCCCAACCTGAGAGCGCTGATAGATCTCATGCTCTCCGAATCGCCCGATATCCGTCAGAGCCCACTGTTTCGCAGGGACCTTGTCGATGTGGCCAAAGGCTATATCGGCGAAGCGATCAGTAATCAAATCGGCATCGTCGTCGAGGCGATCAGTACGGGCAACTCCTCAGAAGTGAGAGCGCAAAGAGCCCGGTTCGATTCGATGATGGTCGGCCTGGACGCTTTGCTCGCGACTATCCCGCAGCACCGCTTGGATCATTGGATCGAGATGGCCCGCAATACCGTGGAAAGCAAGGCGGATAAGGATTTGCTCGAGAAGAATGCTCGGATGCAGATCACGATCTGGGGAGGACCGGTGCTCAATGAATACGCGGCCAAAGAATGGAGCGGCTTGGTCTCCGATTTCTATCGTCGCCGATGGAACCTGCTGTTCGATGCCATGCTGAAGCCAGCATTCGACGAAGCGAGGTTCGCGAAGGACATCGTAGCTTTCGACGAAAAATGGTGCGAAGCGACTACACTCCCTAAACCAGAAGCCGTCGACGCGCTCGACCAGACCAAGACACTGCTCGCCATCATCGACTCCATGAAGCCGATCCCTATCGACCGTGGAATCGCAGTCGGCAAACCGGCGACCGATTCAGGCCATACCGAGCCCGGTGGGTCTCCCGCGAATGCCGTCGATGGCAGCGCTTCAGGCGGCTATTGGGCTGCCAACCCATATCCTCAGTGGTGGCAGGTCGACCTGGAGAAACCCGCCAAGATCGACAAGATCCAGGTGTTCACCTATTCGGGTGACGGACGCTATTACCAGTACACGGTCGATGTATCTTTGGATGGAAAGAACTGGACCCAAGTTGTCGACTTCAGCAAGAACACGAAGATCGCCAGCGGACGTGGATTTGTGCACGATTTCAAGCCGATAGAGGCCCGGTACATCCGGGTCAATATGCTGAAGAACAGCGCAAACGTGGGAGTCCACCTGCGAGAAGTGCGGGTGTTTGCGGCGAAATAAGGATGCTGCTCCGGCTAAAAGGCACGAGCTTTGCTATACTCTGCTGAGTCCATGGTGCCTGCCGACGAAGCCAGAGCGATCGCCGCGAAATTTCGCGTCAACAAGCCGATCGAGATCGAGCCATTCAAGGGGCGCGGCAACATCAACCTGGAGACATACCTAGTAACTTCCGGGCACATGGCGGTTCCGTTTCTCTTGCAGAAGGTGAACAGCAACGTCTTCCCGATGCCTGAACGCGTGATGGCCGGTATGGTCGCGTCGTTGGAAGCTCAGAAGCGTGCATTGGAGAATGGGGTCGCCGAAGGCGAAGGCTGGCAAGTCCCCGAGCTTGTTCCGGCGCAGGACGGCGCTCTCTTCCTCTCGGAAAACGGCAC
Organism: Fimbriimonadaceae bacterium; assembly: GCA_041911835.1. Lineage (GTDB taxonomy): Bacteria > Armatimonadota > Fimbriimonadia > Fimbriimonadales > Fimbriimonadaceae > JAYROD01. The sequence goes on from JAYROD010000285.1 coordinate 6,686, forward strand.
TTGGCGCATGATGCGTTACATCGAAGGCACGGTCAGCTATAAAAGCTTGTCGGAATTGCCCCCGGCTCGTCGGCTCGACGCCGCGCGAGAAGTTGGTCGCGGCCTGGCGATCTACTCCGACCTGACTACCTCGATCGATGCGATCACCGTCCCCACGGCGCTTCCCGGTTACCGCAACACACGGCTTTATTTCGATCTGCTCGACGCAGCACTGGCGGGGCATCGCGAGCCGCATCACGTTGAGCCAATTCTTCCGAGCGATCCAGAAGTTCGAGAAGCCTGTGAACGGCACTTCTATTGCGCGCTGACCGATGAAGAGCGCCTGCGAAGAAAAAACGATCCTGATATTCAGCGCTTCATCAAACTGGCTTTGGATCATCGCGAATTGGCCATTTCCATGCAGGAAGCTCGAGAAAATGGACTGATCCGCCACACCGCCATCCACGGCGACACCAAGATCGAGAATTTCCTCTTCGATGCGCAAACCGGGCGCGTTGTATCGCTGGTCGATCTTGATACGGTCATGCCACACACATGGCTGGCGGACTGGGGAGATATGGTGCGGTCGCTTGCGAACGTCGCAGGTGAGAAAGAGCGGGATCTCGATCGAGTGCAAGTCGATCGCGAGGTTTACGCTGCCGTCGCCGAAGGATTCCTGAAGTCCGTCTCCAGCGCCACGCGCGAGGAAATCGAGTTGATGCCGAGGGCCGTGCAGGTCATCGCCCTGGAACTGGGCATCAGGTTCCTCGCCGATTACCTTCGCGGAGACACGTACTTCCAGATCGGACCCGACGACCCTGAGGACCTCAACAAAGTCCGCGCGATGGTGCAGATTCAGCTCTTCGAGCGGCTCCTCGAGCACGAAGCCGAGGCGCGCGAATTAGTGGGGCTGCATGGCCCGATCACGGTCGCTTAGGCACGTTGCTCGACCGGCGAACGATAGCTTCGACAGCGCTTCCATCGATGCGGCTGTACATTGCCTCTTCCGGCATCGCGATTCCAGCGTAGCGAATCTGTGTGTTGCCCAGGGTGCTGGGGTCTTCCACGACGCCGAACGGTGCTAAATGGACCTGATCGACGCCGGTCCTTGAAATCAAAGCGGGAATGTCGTCGGCTTTCAACCCCCCGCCGGGCAAGATCTCGATTCGACCGTTCGCGCGCTCGACCAGTGAGCGGATAAGGTCCAAGCCATCCATGCAGTTCGCCCTTTGGCCACTCGTCAAAACGCGCGTGAATCCGATTTCGATCAAGGTTTCCAAGGCTTCGAATGGATTGGGGGTGACGTCGAAGCACCTATGGCAGACCTTCTGCACGGAACCCGCGGCCCGAACGAGCTCTTGACACCGCTCGACATCGAGGGAACCATCCGAGTTGAGTACTCCCAAAACGACTCCATCGGCGCCCTCATCGACGAAAGTCAAAACGTCGAAAAGCATCGACTCGAAATCTCTCTTGGAATAGCAGAAACCCGCGGCGCGCGGACGGACCATCGCCAGGATTGGCAACGAGGTCGCGGCCTTTGCTGCCCGCAATACGCCCACGGAAGGCGTCAACCCCCCGACCTCCAGCGCAGCGCAAAGCTCGATCCGATGCGCACCTGCCGACGCTGCAACGGCACAGTCGTCGGCGGAGCAGCAAACGATTTCGACGATAGCGCTCATCGCCGTCGAGTGAGCGACCCCAAGATTCCGCGCACAAGCGATCTGCCCAAAGACGAACTCGCCGATCGCACGAGGCTCTTGGTCATGCTCTCAAAGATGCTGTCGGTCCGTCGCGCGGGCTCTCGACGCTCGCGAGGAGGCTCCGGCTCGCTCCTCATCGGGGGGCGCTCGTAATCGATATGGAAATCAGGCTGTTCCGTCGGCGGCGCGGGTGCGGGCGCTTCTTGAGCGCGCAGCCGCTCATACGCCGATTCGCGATCGACCGTCTGATCGTACTTCGACCCAATGAGCGTCTGCGACAGCGCTTGTTGCTTTTGCTCCGGCGTGATCGCACCGAGATGGGAAGAGGGCGGCCGGACCATCGTACGTTGAGCGATCATCGGAATGGCATTCGTTTCCAGGAACGAAACGATGCCTTCTCCAACCGCCAACTCCATGATCACCTGCTGGGTGTCAAACGCAGGATTGACGCGGAACGACTCCGCCGCGGCGCGAACCGACTTTTGCTCAGCGGGAGTGTACGCCCTCAACGCGTGCTGAACACGATTGCCGAGCTGCGCCAGAACCGCGTCAGGAATGTCCGAAGGGTTTTGTGTGACGAAGAAAACTCCAACCCCTTTGGATCGAATCAGCCGCACGACCTGCTCCACTTTTTGGATAAGCGCGGAGGGCGCGTCAGTGAAGAGGAGGTGTGCTTCATCAAAGAAGAAAACCAGCTTGGGCTTATCGAGATCTCCGGCTTCGGGCAAGGCTTCGAACAGCTCCGACAGCAGCCAAAGCAGCATCGTCGAGTAGGCGCGCGGATTGGCGATCAGCTTATCCGCCGTGAGGATATTGATCACTCCCCGACCATCGGGCGCGAGCTTGATGAAGTCTTGCAACTGAAGTGCTGGCTCGCCACAGAA
>JAYROD010000286.1:0-4022 GCA_041911835.1 Fimbriimonadaceae bacterium
GCACCGTCCACTTCCCGCCGCCGCGCAAACCGAAGAGCGACGACCCGAAGACGATTCTGGACTGCTTCAATCTCTGGGGTTACGGTTTCCACCGCGTCACCCACGTCAAGTATAAGGGCCAAAAGGCGGCGTTCCTGGAGCACATCGCCCACGACGGCGGAGACGGCTACGGCGTGCTCTACATCAGCGATCGAACCGGCTGGCCCCTCGCGAGCGGCTACGCCCCCGACCGCTCCGATCCCCAGTTGACAGAGTTCAAGCGCTTGAGAGTGACGTTTAAGCGGGGCAAGTAGCGCGATGATGCCTCCGCCGGAGGAGTGGAACAGTCGAAAAATCGCCTGTATACTGAAACAATGACGCTGAGCAGCTTTTGCAGGGGTGCGTTGATGACTGTCGCCGGTCTTGCCGCGACTGGACTTGGGGTTGGAAAATCTGCACCTCTCATGCCGAAAGGCACAGTCCCTGTGTGCGTTTCGCTCACTGGAAATCCAGCCAACGGCGATGGGATGAACCCCGTGATCACCCCCGACGGCCGCTTCGTTGCCTTCGACTCCAGCGCCTCAAACCTCGTGGCAGTCGATACGAACAACAAGAGGGACATCTACGTTCGAGACATGAAAACGAGCGTCAATATACTGGTCTCGATTGCATGGAACGGGGTTCAGGCCAATGGAGTCAGCGATCTCGCATCCATCAGTTCGGACGGACGCTTTGTCGAATTCTCTTCGTTCGCGTCGAATCTCGTCCCCAATGACACGACCGGTGGATACGACATCTTCGTGCGCGATCTCCAAAGCGGAACCACGACCGGAATTACCGCATCTCCAACGGGAGATATGGTCGGTGGGCGCTATGGAAAGATCAGTTCGAACGGACGTTACGTTGCGTTCTCCTCAAGTTCGCCGGACATTGTGCAGGGAGATACCAACGGTACCCAAGACGTCTTCGTTCGTGACCTCCAACTCGGGACCACGGTCCGTGTGTCGGTGAGTTCTACAGGTGATCAAGCGAATAACTCGAGCGGGATCGATGCCATTTCCGCCGATGGACGATTTGTAGTTTTCGATTCAATTGCGACCAATTTGGTATTGGGCGATTTGAATGGAAGTGGCGACTTCTTCTTGAGGGATATGCAGGCAGGCACAACCACGCTATTAACTCTCAACAGCAATGGGGAGCAGCAGAGTGGTGCCAATTCGGGAGCCTCGATTAGCGCCGACGGGCGTTTCGTAGCGTTTGCGTCCAGATCCGCCAATTATGTTCCCGGCGATACAAACGGTTCCTATGACATTTTCCTAAGAGACGTCACTAACGCCACGACAACGAGAGTGTCCGTGTCCACGTACGGGGCTCAAGCCGAAACTGATTGCGTAGGTCCACAGATCAGTCCAGACGGCCGATTCGTAACTTTCTATTCGTTTGCGTCCAACCTGGTGAGCAATGCATACCAGAACTACAATGTGTTTGTGAAGGATACGAGGTCCGGAGTGCTTCGTTTGGCGTCGACGACTCCGAGCGGCAGCCAAGCGAACAACTACAGCCAAGATTCGTTTCTGAGCTCGGATGGCCGATCTGTCACGTTCGACTCGTTTGGCACGAACTTAGTCGCCGGATTCGTTCCGGCTTGGCGACAGGTCTACGTGAGGACTCTGCCCTCTTTCGAAAGCAAATCTCCGTAGTAAGAGCCTTCGAACTTCGAGAGTTCGGGCTAGCCCCGCGCGAAGCCGAGGCGAGCCCCGTCGCGGTTCAGGCCTTTTCATGCCTCGGGCCGCGGCACCCATCAACAGCTCCTCATCTCCTATCGCCCGCGCCCCGAGGCTTTTCACCACCGCCTCCAAATATATGGTCTGCTCCCAGGACCATTTTTCATGCCTCAGGGTTTGCAGTCTTCAAGCGTCCGGTTACCGAGAAACTAAACCCTGAGGCTTTCTCTTCGCGCAAGTCGGTCGAGGCCTAAGCCTCAGGGTTAGAGCGCGTGTTAGCCAAGACGCCGCCCATGTGAACCCTGAGACATGAAAGGTAGGCCTGCTGCACGGTGCGGGACGCCGACGACGGATCCCCATCAGAACTCCGAGCCCCAGCACCGCAAGAGTGCCGGGCTCTGGAACGGGCGACCACTCGACTGCATAGAGGCCATCGCCGTATTGTCCTGACATCCACGCGATTCCATATACGTTGCCTGCTGCGTCGACGGAATTGGCTTGGGAAGTGGTTGGGTTGCCCCCCGACAAGAACGGCACGTCATTGAGATCAAGCGCACTCTCGGCTGTGCCTGACCACATCACGGCGTGATACTGAGAATTCCGCTCGGTGTAGCCGACTTGCAGTGCACCGTTTGTTTCTAATGCGAAAGACCGGTCCCACCCACTGGGGTTCAGGTCTATTGCGCTGGCCGCCGATCCGGTCCAAAGCAAGGCGTGGTAGCCCCCTGGTGGTGGACCGCCCCAACCGACTTGCTGCGTCCCCATTTCGCCTTGCGCGATCGACCAACTGAACCCATTGGGGTTCAGGTCTACTGCGCTGGCCGCCGATCCAGACCAAAGCATGGCGTGGGAGTCAGCGACGCCAACCTGGCGAGCACCATCCGTGCTGCGAGCTTGGGAGTATTGGAAGCCCATAGGATTTAGGTCTACGGCGCTCGCAGCAGTGCCGAACCACAGCACAGAGTGAATTTGCCCGTCAACGAAGGCATAGCCTACTTGCTGGGCGCCACCCAGCCCAAGGGCGTCAGAAGCACTTGCCCAACTCGGATTAAGGTCCACCGCGCTCTCGGCCGTGCCAGACCAAAGTGCTGCGTGGCCATTACCACCCGGCAGAGTCCCTGCCTGCTGAACACCATTCGTTGCATAGACAAACGAATTGAACTCACCGCTCGGAGCCAAAAAAACCGTTGTCCCATCTGTAGCGAGGATCGTTGCCCGGGAATAGGCGCCGCCTTCGTTCCAACCTCCAGCAACCTGGCCGCCTGCCGCCACTCGCCCAAAGGGATAGCCACCATCGGCCTCAAGGTAACTAGTGTAAAACCCATCGATTTGGGAGTTCTCAGGCAGCCAATAAAGGACGCGGCCCATGTATTGATCAGCCATGGCCGAAGCTGCCATGAACTCAAGCACAATGAGAATCGATACAATAAGAACAGGTCTCATAATTTGCCACATAGACTATACCAACCTCTTTCTCCCTCCCTCAACATCTCCTTGTACGATGACAATACAGCCTTGGCAGTTTCTGACAATACATGCTTTATAGTCTTAGCTCTCGGAGTGTGCCGATGAGTACTCGTGCATAGTATGCTGCTTCGTCTCGGATGTCAACGTATTGCCCGCCGCATTGCTCACCCTCCTCCTCGGTTTCACCCGCCCCCAAGAATCCATCTTCCCCACCGCCAAAGAGGAGGCCGCCGCAACGCGCGTTTACGAGGCGCTCGTCAAGCGGCTCAACCGGATCAAGACCCTGACCATGTACGTCGTCCACGGCAACTTCACGGACGGGGGCAGCCGCACCGTCCACTTCCCGCCGCCGCGCAAACCGAAGAGCGACGACCCGAAGACGATTCTGGACTGCTTCAATCTCTGGGGGTACGGGTACCACCGCGTCACCCACGTCAAGTACAAGGGCGAAAAGGCGGCGCTCCTGGAGCACATCGCCCATGACGGCGGAGACGGCTACGGCGTTCTCTACATCAGCGAACGAACCGGCTGGCCCCTCGCAACCGGCTACTCCCCCGACCGCTCCGATCCTCGGTTGACTGAGTTCAAGCGCTTGCGCGTGATGCTCAAGCGCGGCAAATAAAAGGCCCGCTGCCTCCAGACGCTCATTTCCGACGACGCTCGCTTACAGCACACTTCGTCTGGAGGCTTATTCAAGCGCCCAACGTCGGAGAGGCCCCCAACGGCTCCTAAGCCTTCGCGTAAACGTCCGCGCTCATGATCTCGATGCCGACGAACGGCTCGTTGCCCTCGACCCAGGCATCGTGGTTTGGCGGGATTGTGTAGACGCCGCCCGCGCTCACGGTCTTCTCC
>JAYROD010000287.1:0-7301 GCA_041911835.1 Fimbriimonadaceae bacterium
GCGACCGACTTGCTGTTATCGCGGAAGAACGGCTGCTCGAGGAGCACGACGCGCTTCATGTACTCCTTATTGATCCGGCCCATGGCGATATTCTTCGCGATTTCCGGCGCCTTTCCTTCGTTGATGGCTCTCTGCGTCTCGATTTCGAGTTCCTTGTCGATGTACGCCTGCGGAACTTCGTCTTTCGATATGAACTCGGGCGGGAACGCGACACTCTGGATCGCGATTTCGCGCCCCACATCATGTCCGTTCGCAGCATCTCCGGCAAGCTCGATAATTACGGCCTTTTTTCGGTCATGGTGTACGTAAGTTGCGAATTTGTTGGCGGTTTCAAGGTGTACTGCCTTCGTCAGCCTGATGTTCTCCCGGATCGTCCCAATGGCATCCTCGATGAGCGCACCGACGGTCACGTCTCCCGCCATGACAGCCAAAGGATCGTTGCCCGGATCGTGGTGCAGGAAGACTTCTGCCAGCCTTTGAGCCAACTCGATGAAGTCCTCGTTGCGCGCAACGAAGTCGGTCTCGCACTCGAGTACGGCTCCACCGACGGCTTGATGGTTCGATGAGTGCGAAACGGCTGCAACTCCCTCGCTCGTGGCTCGATCTTGGCGTTTTGCCGCTGCTGCCTTCCCCTTCTCCCGGAGGATGGCTTTGGCCTTCTCGAAGTCGCCTTCAGCCTCTTGCAGCGCGCCGCGACACTCCATAACCGGAGCGTCCGTCTCTGCGCGTAGCCTCATCACATCCTTTGCATTGATTTCCATTATTTAGTCCTCCGAGCCCGCCATCGCGGCGCCCAGATCTTTATCGTCGTCGAATTCTGATCCAAAGGCTCTTAAAAGCTCCTCTTCGACCTCGCCGAATGGAATCGCGGCGCCGTCTTCCATCAACTCGCCCTCGTCGCTGAGAGTTCCTTCGGTCAGCGCCTCGCTGATCGGTCGAGCTTCAAGAATGACGTCGCTTACCTTCCCGGTCACAAGCCGGATCGCTCGGATGGCATCGTCGTTGCCCGGAATGACTACGTCGGCCATGTCTGGATCGCAATTCGTATCGACGATCGCCACCACGGGGATGCCCAGCTTTCGGGCTTCCAGCACGGCGATGTCTTCCTTGTTCAGGTCGACCACGAACATGCAAGCCGGGGGTCCGGGCATGTTGCGGATGCCTTCCAGATAGCGGTTGAGCTTGTCGCGCTCTTCGAGCCGCTTCAGCTGCTCCTTCTTGGGAAGTCGGTCGAGATAGCCTTCATTGACCATCCGGTCGAGCTCCTTGAGTCGTCCAATGCGGTTTTGCATCGTCTTCCAGTTCGTGAGCATGCCGCCCAACCAGCGTTCGCAGACGTAATATTGGCCCGAACGCTGTGCGGCCTCTTTGACCGCTGACTGGGCCTGCTTCTTCGTGCCGACGAAGAGGATGTTTCCTCCACCTTCGACGACTCCCTTAACATAGTTGAGTGCGTCTTCGAAGAGCTTGATCGTCTGATGAAGATCGATGATATAGATGCCGTTTCGAGCCCCGTAGATGTATCGCTTCATCTTGGGGTTCCAGCGGCGAGTTTGATGCCCAAAGTGGACGCCCGCTTCGAGCAGCTCTTTCATGCTGAGCTGTGCCATATTTTCCTCCAGGGTTTTTCCGCCGGCTCGGATCGTGGCGTCGCCCTCGATCCCATTTCTGGGCACCCTCGGGCGCGACCGGGCCGTGTGAGATGGCTCTATTGTACCCAATAGGGCGGAATTTGACTCGTGAACAGCCCTGTATCCGCGCGCGTCGGCTGTCAGATGGGTAGGAGACGTCGGCCCCAATGGGAGCTTCTGGATCTAGCAGTACCGACGACAGCGTTGCGATAGCACTACCCCTCCCATGCTTATTTACCGGGAGGGGTAGTGCCGACTGTGGGTTACTTAATTGGTAGAGCCGCGCCTTTTTCAGGTACGTGCGCGTTCATCGGATCATGCTGGGGCAACCCATAGAGCTCCGGATGCTGGTAGGTTCCGCGCTCGGCTTCCGGTTTGTCCATTTCGACCGGTGCGCCATACCTTTGGACCCAAAGATCATTTCGACGAGCCTCTACTCTCCACGACACTTCTATGTTCGGACGACTTGTCCTAACGGTAAAGCGGTTTTCCCGAATCTTGCTGACCACTTTTGCCATGACGAAATCGCTTTGCTCTCCGTCATCGACGATCGTCAGTTGATACCTGAAATCCTTGTTGATTTCGGCGAAGTAATCGGGCAACACGACCGTGGCATACCCCTTAGCATTCGTCGTGATGTTTCCGCTGTAGACGTTCAAGGGTTCAGGGCCCTCGCTCGAATAGTGCAGAAGGTACTTGTTCGCAGGATCGAGTGGATGATCGATTCTGAACGACTTGGTGCCAGAAGCTCCAGATCGGCCGAAAGCATACAGTGCCCAACTGCTGGCCGTTCCGTTATACGTGTTGCCTACCACGCCGTATCCGGTGGGACTCCCTGTTTGCCCGTAGATACCGTAGGTCGTGCCGGACGTCGCTTCGGCCGACCCAAGGACGCCGATACCGCCCGTGCTGTAATTGAGGCCGGTGACTCCCTTGGTCGGTCCCGAACTGCTCGAGGCGAAACCGTGAACGCCGTGCCCGTCGTTACTGTAATTCCGTCCCCCGACCCCGACGACGACTCCAGACGATGCAGTAGCCGTGCCATACACGCCGTAGCCGCTGGAACTTGGGGAAGTCCCCCAGACGCCATTGTTGGACCCGGTTGATGTAATCGCTTCACCATAGACTCCGGTTGCGTTGGTTCCGGTGCTGGATGTTCGGCCCCAAATTCCAAGCGTCAACCCGGAGGAGGAATTGGCCGCGCCATAGATACCATGCCCAGTGCCGTTGTTCGCTAAAGAAAACACCGCAGAAGATGCTGAAACATTTGCGCTGGCAGCGTAAGGGAGTGGGAGAACGACATTCTGCCAAGTGCCATTGCCCGAAGGGTCTGAGGTCAGAACCATTCCGGCAGACGCTCCGGTGGGCATCAAGAATGCCGTCACGCTAGCAGTGCCGGCAACATCGAGGGCGTATCCGGGGGAGGTAGTGCCGATACCTACGTTTCCGGCGAAAGTATTCGAAGAGGAGAAGGCGTTTGCAGCATCCAACAGCGGGACATTTGCGGAAAGTCGCGCATCTGCCAGAGTGCCGCCAACGATGGCTCCCGCATCGAGGTTAGTCAGCGCGCTTCCGTCCCCCGAAAACGACCCAGCAATCGCTACACCAGTAACATTGGTGTTTCCGGTCTGGGGCGTTCCGGGAGAGTTCTGCTGCAGCCGAACGATTGAGTCAGTTTGTCCAGCGTCGCTCGTCCGCACGATAATCGTGAATAGAGCAGCCACTGAAGCGCAGGTAGCAAGGAGAAGGCGTGTACGAGTCATAGGTTTCCCTCCTCTGCCATGCAGTTTGAGGAGGTTAGGTTAGCGCATCGGGCAAGTAAATACAACGATACAAGCGCTGCATGAGCTCAAAAGACCGGAAAATTGCTGGGATGCCGGGTCCATGAGTGCATCCGAGGCAAAGCGCTGGAAACGCGCACGTGTCAGCTGTTGTAAATCGAGTACGGATCCCAATCGGGCTGCAGCCGAATTCGGACGAGCGCAATCTGGCCAACGTGGTAGGCGTCGTGGAGGCAGACGTATCCCAAGGACTCCTTCATGATGTTGGCATCGCCAGCGAGGGCGAGATTCGCAGCAGCGGTCCTCAACCCAAACATCAGTTCGAGTAAGTGGGCAGGCTCCATCGCCGCGATCGAGTACGTGCCCCACTCGTATTTTCGGCCCTTGGCCATCTCAGAAAAGGCGTAGTAGCACTCGCATAGGTGGGTCGCGATCTCGCGAACGGTCATGCCTTCTGGCGCGGCCCTTTGGTCCCAGGCCTCATCGGGCAGGTTCTCGAAGATCTTGTTCACCTGAAAACCAGCGTCTTTAAGCGCATCATCGAGCAGTTCGCGTGCTGTCATGATTTGTAGTATCCCACGAACTTCTAATGAACGACCAAAGCTATTGGCATGACTCTGCAGAAGCCTGGATCGAGTTTGTAGATCGAGGCGATAAGAACCGAGAGCTCCTTTTGGATCCGGTGGTGTTGGAGCTGTGCGGGAATGTGGCCGGCCTTCAGGTCTGCGACATTGGGTGCGGCGAAGGGCGGTTTTGCCGCCGGATGACGAAGCGCGGCGCAGAAATCGTGGGGTTGGACCCGATAGACGCTCTCATCGAGACCGCACACAAGCGAGGCGGGGGGCACTATGTCAAAGCGGCGGCGGAGCAGCTTCCGTTTCACGATGGCAGCTTTGATGTCGTCATCAGCTACTTGGCGCTGCTCGACATCGAGGGCTATGCTGAGGCAATTCGGGAGATGGCGAGGGTGCTTAAGCCTGGCGGCAGGGCCATCGTGGCAAACCAAAACGCCTTCATCACCACGAACATGACGGGTTGGCACAAAAGTCCGACAGGCGAGAAGCTCCATTTCCCGGTGGACAACTATCTGGAGGAGCGCGGGACGCTGGCGCAATGGGCGGGGATCGAGATCATCAACTATCACCGGCCGTTGAGTTCGTATTTCGAGGCGTTTCTTTCATCTGGCTTCCAGCTCAAGAAGTTTCTCGAACCTGGACCCTCGGACGAGTTGCTCAGGTCTGATCCGAAGTTCGAAGAATGGCGGCGAGTGCCGTTCTTCTATGTCGCGGAGTGGGGGAAGGGACCGCGGTAGGAAGATGGCGGACGAGCCTCTCACCCCTTGGCTGATCCGATTGGGCTACCTCCAAGGCGTCTTCCCGATGGCGGACGACGACGGAGAGATTGGCTGGTACCGTCCGAACCGACGTTGTCTCTTCCCGATCGAAGGAATCCACGTGTCCCGATCGTTGCGGAAATTGATCGAACGAAGGGTCTTCTCAATAACCTTCGACCATGCGTTCGAAGAGGTGGTCCGGTCGTGCCGAAGGCCCTCCGACAACTGGATCAGCGAGGAGATCATTCGTGCCTACACCCAGGTTCACCACGAAGGCTGGGCGCATTCCTGCGAGGTGTGGCGGGGCGATGAGCTCCTGGGAGGCACCTACGGCCTGGCCCTTGGCGCCTGCTTCTGTGCCGAATCGATGTTTCACCGCGTCAGCAATGCTTCGAAGGTGGCCCTTTGGGCGATGGTTCAGCGATGCCGTGAACTGGGCTTCACGATCTTCGACGCCGAGGTTATGAATCCGCACCTGGCCTCGTTAGGGGCCTTCGAAGTATCCAACAAGGAGTACATGGCGATGCTTGCCGAGGCGGTCCGCCAGTCGACTCCCTGGGGTCCGGCAATTCGCGAATCCTCGTATTTCTGACCGTTGCCCTCGCCTCGATCCGCTCCCGAAAATCAACAGTACCCATGGACGGGTGCGAGGTGCGGTTATGGCACGCAGACAGCTCAAGGTAGTGCGTTTATTGGAGCCTGAAATGTGCACGGAATGCAGGTTTTCCCATATGGCGGATGTGGAACTCGAAAACGGCACCACGCAACGCATGATCTATTGCCGAAGGCTGGATTGCGATAACTGGGACTACAGCACCGCGGAGGCCGCCCGCAGCGTCCACGTCGAGGATGCGGACGCTGCGTAACCTTCAGTGCCCCGTCAGAAGGTTCCTGCGGAAGTGCGCGCTCCCACTTGCAATCGCCATTCTCGGAACCCTTTGCGAGCCGCTTCGAGTTTGGACGCTTGCCTGGCCTTCTTATCCCGAATAGGTGGTTCGGGATCAGGCAGCAGCCCCCAGTTGATGTTCATAGGGGCGAATTCCTTCGGTGTTTGATCCTGGAGATGCGAAAGCAGGGAACCATAGGCGGTTTCCCTCGGCGGAAATGCAGTACGTTCGTTGAGGAGCAAGGCGACGGCTTGGATGCCGGCATAGATTCCCATCGCCGCGGATTCGACATAGCCTTCGACTCCCGTGAGCTGTCCAGCGACGAAGAGCCCTGCTTGGCCCATCAGCTCAAGGTTGGGGCGAAGGACGCGTGGTGCATCGATGTAGGTGTTGCGATGAATAACGCCATAACGCACGAATTCGGCGTTCTCCATGCCAGGCACCAGGTGGAAGACCCGCTTTTGTTCGCCAAACCGTAATCGGTTTTGGCAGGCGACGAGGCTGTAAAGCGTTTTCTCTTTGTTCTCCGGCCGGAGTTGGAGGGCAGCGTAGGGGCGCCTACCGGTTCTCGGGTCGGTGAGGCCGACCGGTTTGAAGTTGCCAAATCTGAGGGAGTCGGCGCCGGCTTCGGCTATGGCTTCGATGGGGGTGCAGCCCGCGAAGTATTTGACTTTTTCGAGAAAGGTTTGTACGCCCTCCGCTTGACCTCCACCCCCTTCCCCCTCCTCCACCCTGGGGCTAGAGGAGGGGGTCCTTGCGCCGCCCGTCTCAAACGCATGGAGCGGCACGCGCTCGGCTTTCACCAAGGCGTCGACGAACGCTTCATACGACGCCTCATCAAACGGGCAATTCAGATAATCGTCGCCCTCGCCTTTGCCATACCGGCTTTCCGCGAAGACAATGCTTCGGTCGAGAGAGGAGGCTTCGACCGTCGGGCTGACCGCATCATAGAAGTGCAGATGCTCGCGGCCCGTGAGCTCGGCGAGCCAAGCGCTGACGGGATCGGTGGAGAGTGGGCCCGTGGCGAGGATGGTGATGCCGTTTTTGATGAGTTCCGGGCGCCATTCTTCTCGGATCACGTCGATCAATGGGTGTTCTTCGATTTTTCTTGTGATCGCTTCGCCGAACGCTTCTCGATCCACTGCTAGCGCCTCGCCGCCCGGCACGGCGTGTTCCTCGGCGGTCGGGATGACGATGGAGCCGAGCGCCACCATTTCCTCTTTCAGCAGCCCGGCGGGGGAGGTGGACAACTTGGATTTCAGGCTGTTGCTGCAGACGAGCTCGGCGAAATGCGCGCTGGTGTGGGCGGGTGTGGTTTGGCGTGGGCGCATCTCATAGAGGCGTACTTTGACTCCTCGAAGTGCGCAAGCCCATGCCGCTTCCACTCCGGCGAACCCGGCCCCTACCACAGTAACTGTCTGATCCATCGGCTGGGTTGATTGTGGCTGGAAATGGAAGAACGCGATCGCTCGGCTTCAACCCAGAATCACCTAAATCTAGCTCCCACGCCGATTGTTTGCCAATCTTAACATTGCCCCGGATAAAATGACCGCGTGGCTCGAACTTCCCAGTTGCTCGTCTTAGCTTTGGCGATCGGTCCGCTGAGCGCATACGCCGGACCCCCCTATTTCACAGACGATCCAGTTCCTGTGGATTTCATGCACTGGGA
>JAYROD010000288.1:0-3075 GCA_041911835.1 Fimbriimonadaceae bacterium
GATCGGCACAGGTGTCCGAACGCCGGCGACCACGTCCTCACCTTGGGCGTTCATGAGGTACTCGCCGTAAAGCTCATCCTCGCCGGTGCTTGGGTCGCGCGTGAAGGCCACTCCAGTTCCGCAGTCGTCGCCGAGGTTGCCAAACACCATCGCCTGCACATTCACGGCGGTACCGATGTCGTCGGGGATCTTCTCGGTCTTGCGATAGACGATGGCTCGGTCGTTGTTCCAGCTTCGGAACACAGCCTCTATGGCCAGCTCGAGCTGTTGCCAGGGATCAGACGGGAAGTCGCTCCCGCTGTCCTTCTTCACGAGCACCAGAAACTCATCGCAAACGGCCTTAAGATCGCTCGCAGAAAGATCGGTGTCCTGCTTGACGCCCTTCTTGGCCTTTGCTGCATCGAAGATGACTTCGAAGTGGTGTTTGGGAAGGTCTAGCACCACGCTTGAAAACATCATGATGAAGCGGCGATAGGCGTCATAGGCGAAGCGTTCGTTGTTCGATGCCTTGATGAGCCCTTGCAGCGTGTCCTTGTTGAGTCCAAGGTTGAGAACGGTGTCCATCATTCCCGGCATCGAGAATTTAGCTCCGGAACGAACGGACACCAGCAGCGGATTGGCAGTATCCCCGAAAGGCTTCCCAAGGTCCTTCTCCACGGCCTTCATCGCCGTCCGAACCTCGTCCATCAATCCGTTGGGAAGCTTTCCGCCGCCGGCATAGTACGCACGGCATGCATCGGTGGTGATTGTGAACCCCGGGGGCACGGGAAGCCCGATATTGGACATTTCGGCTAGATTCGCGCCCTTGCCACCCAGCAGGTCCCGCATGGAGGAGTTCCCCTCAGGGAACGAGTAAACAAATTTTTCGCTCATAGGTCTGAATTCAAGAAAGAAATGGGCAAGGTCGGCGCCGTTGATGGCCTCGCCGGGAGTCTAAAGTGTACCTTTGCTTGCGTTTATTCCTGGGTAGGGCTAAAGTAGGGCATATAACGGGAGGTTGAGAATGGTGGTGATATACGCTGCGCTGTTCACGCTAGGCGCGTGGGCGCCGACTTTGAAAGAGAACGTCGTGGTTCGTTCCGGTCAGGGGGTTAAGACGATCGCCTTCGTTCGAACAGAGGGAACCGTGCGCGTCTATTTACCGGACGATATCCGCCCCGGAGATACGATCACGGGAACGGTGGTTTCGGAACCGACCGGCAAGTCGGGCCAGGAACTGCTGAAGAATGAATCGGTTCTGAACGGTTTGGTTGTGGACGTCGATGGCCAGACGCAGAAAGGACCGGGGCGCCTAAAATTCAAGCTGAGCTCAGCCGCGATGGGGTTGATGCCAATTCTTCTGAAGAATCCTGGCGGCAAAACGCAATCGAAAACTGGAATTCCTCTGCTTTCGAACAGCGAGGGTCTGCCTGCGGTGGATTCCCCGGGTCCGCAGGACTACGCCATTCCTCCGATCTGCCAGTCCGGGAATTTCCTGCCTATCCCGGGAGCCTTCGACGGTGACACGAGAAACACCAGTGTGAAGATCGGTGGGCAGACCTGCGCGATCTTCGCGGAGTCTCCTAGAGCCTGTTTAGCGCTCGCTCCGCGAACGGCCGAAGGGCAGCAGACGCTGGAACTTAAGGAACAGGGCTTCACGGCCGTTTCACCTATCCAGAACGTTCGGGTATCGCTCTCGGCTCCTAAAACAACGCTTCTGAAGGGCGAGAGCACCACCGTCAGCGTGAAGGTCTCAGGCTTGGCGGGAGTGAATCCAGGCTTATTCCCGATTCCTTTCCAATTCAGCAACCTCAGCCCCACACAGATCACCATGGGATCGGGTTCGGCGATGAGCGTATCGTTGATTCAACCAGAAGCGGTCAAAGATGGCACTTGGACAAGTTCGACTTCGATCCAAGCCACGCTGGACGGCGAGTTTCAGGTGCAGGGAACGATCTATTTCGATTTCAATGACGATCGCAAGGCCAAATTGCCCGCGAAGGCGATCAATGCTTGGCTCGCCCACATCGCATCAAACTTCGAAGCTGAATTGAAGGCCAAGGAAAAGGACCCAAACAAGGCAACCCGGGTCGAAATCCTAAGGAAGGTCATTGGAAATCTGAAGGGCCTCAAGGTTACGGACAACAACGAGCTGGAGCGGAGCGCCGTCCTTCGCGCCGTGGACGCCCAATTGAACCTTATTACGGCTCTCGACGTTGGTGCGGCGCTCGTCGATGTGGCTGCTGACCTCCTGGGATACAAGGATTTGCCGATGGGGAACGTTCTGGATCTCTTAGAGGCGCTAAGAGACCAGAATGCGATCGGAAACGGCGAACTGCTGAAAAAGGCCATCGAG
Source organism: Fimbriimonadaceae bacterium (assembly GCA_041911835.1). Taxonomy (GTDB): domain Bacteria; phylum Armatimonadota; class Fimbriimonadia; order Fimbriimonadales; family Fimbriimonadaceae; genus JAYROD01. Next base: position 2,336 of record JAYROD010000288.1, read on the forward strand.
CTCAGCACTTCCTATCAGGCGCTGAACGACGCCAAGCAGAAAGTGGAAACCCTCGGCAAGCTAAAGGCCGCGCTCAAGGAGCTTCAAGAAAACCTTCAAAAGCAGATCGCGAACTGAGGTACAATGCAGCCCATGAAAGCGGGATCCCATCCGGCGGTTTATCCGGTCGTGTACATCGATGGCGACCATGAGTGGGTCGGCGCCTCGACGATGAAGACGGCTGAGACCAAGAAGATCGACGGGGTCGACCATTATGTCGTGAACGTCGAAATCAGCGCGTTTAGCCACCCGTTCTACACGGGCCAGAAGAAGCTCGTGGATACGGCGGGCCGTGTCGAGAAGTTCATGCGACGCTACGCCAATCAGCCTCAGGCCGAGAAGAAGTAACCCCTGGAATTGACGAGTGAGCCGTCTGGCCGATCGAAGGCCAGGCGGCTTTTTCAATTTCCCTTAGAGCCCCTCTGTGAACCCGGCGAAGCTATAATCGGGGCATGGCCACCACTTCCAGCGCCCTCGAAGCTCATCGCGCGCCGCTTTCGGCCGTCGATCCAGTGATCGCCGAGCTTATTCACAAGGAAGAGGCTCGACAAGAACACAACCTCGAACTTATCGCGAGTGAGAACATTGCGAGCCGAGCCGTGCGTGAGGCCATGATGAGCGTTCTCACAGATAAGTACGCCGAAGGATATCCGGGAAAGCGCTACTACGGCGGTTGCGAGGTCGTTGACGAGATCGAACAA
>JAYROD010000289.1:0-1659 GCA_041911835.1 Fimbriimonadaceae bacterium
CCGCTCTTGGCTCACGCGAACCTGATGGCCGCTGCTTTCGAGGCTATCGGCGAGCACCACGATCCCGATAGCGTCGCCCAGTTCATACAGGAGCTTGCCGATCTTGTCGATGCGATCGCCCCCGAGGACGTGACGCGCGATATCAATGAGGACCGAGCCGTCTCGGGTTTCCCGGAAGTCAAGAGCCCTGAGCCAGTCGAAAGCGAGTTGGGGGAGCGCAAGCGGTATTACCGCAACGCGATCAAGGACGCGCTGGATCGGTTGCCAACAGACGCGCTCGTAGCTGTCATGACGGACACGGTTGCGGCGGCGACTGCCGGAGGCGAAGCGCAGGCCCCCGGTCTTATCGATGAGTTGGTCGACAGCTACGAAGTCGAGACGCAGCATTTTCTGCAGAAGGAAGCGGAGAACGTCCAGAAGCTGATTAAGGCCACCAGGGAGTCCGCCCGATCCGGGGAGAGGGCGGTCAAACCACTTGTGGACAAGCTAGAGGCGGTGACGCGCAACTGGGAGAAGATCGCGCATCCGATCCAACTCAGTTCGAAAGCTCGCGGGATCCTGCACAGGCCCAGTACCGAACTAGCCTTCTCGATCCGGAGCCTGGCGATCGACCTCTTCAATGAGCATGATCTGCTCACGCAGTCGAATCGCATCACCAGCCTTCTCCAAGAGTTATTCACCCAGATTCCGGAGCTGGCGGAGCGGGTCGAACAAGATGCGGAGGCGCTGCAGGACATTTTCCAGGAGCGGAAGCAGGCCGAGGTTCGAAGGGCCGAGTGGGCCCAGGAGATTACCTACCGCGCCGAGGTAGGAATGGTATTTAAGGACGCCCTCAGCATTTCTCCGGACGGCGTAAGTTGGAAGGGACAGCATTTCCCATTGGACGCAATTACTCGCGTGCGCTGGGGCGGCGTTAGGCACTCTGTAAATGGCATCCCGACGGGCACCACCTTCACCGTCGCGTTTGGCGACAATCGTTCCGAGGCGGTTGTCGAGCTGAAGAAGGAGGAGATTTTCTCGGCGTTCGTCGACAAGCTTTGGCGCGCAGTGGGTGTTCGTCTTCTGACGGAGCTGTTGGAAGCGCTTAGGGCGGGTCGGCAGATCTCTTTCGGCGATGCGGTTATTCGGGATGATGGAACGACCCTCACGAGGCACAAGTTCCTCGGCAACGAGCAGGTGCGCCTCGGGTGGGATCAGCTTCAAATATGGACCGCCGACGGCTCTTTCGTTATCGGTGCCAAAGACGATAAGAAGACGTACGCTCAGCTTTCATACATCGCAGTGCCGAACGTCCATATGCTCGAACAAGCGATCCGCATGGCGTTCAAGAAGCCGGGCCTTCGGGTACTGAGCGATCTTCTCAAGGGTGATTAGCCCCGTGCTCGTGGAAAGGCAGTCGAGGCGTCGGACCCTACGTGCCGCGATTCCGCAACGCCGCGGTGAGTTGCGACATCGCCCGCCGGCTTCAGAGTGTTGGGTCTGTTGCTGACACCTCGGGGTCCATCGCGAAGGCTTGTTGGTTACCGGCGGCCCGTGTTCGTCAGAAATGAACGAGTCCTCTAGCACATCACAGGCTATTCGCCCTTGCTGGCACTCCGAAATTTCCTCTGTCGGTAGTCCGGCATCGGCGCCTTCTTCACCCCCTTGCTCCCGGCCTGC
>JAYROD010000290.1:0-19875 GCA_041911835.1 Fimbriimonadaceae bacterium
ATACGGCAGAGGCGGCACCAGGTCCATTTGGGCTTTGGCCTTGATGAGCGGATTGACCGGACCGAATTTGTCGGTTCCTCGCCGTTGGAGCGCGCGAAATTGCTCCGCTTCGATACCGCCCGTTTCTTCATCACCTTTTGTTTCATGTGGGATCGATAGAGGTTTCGATTCCGCAAGTCTGATCGCGGGAAATGGCGACCTCGATTTGATGAATTTAGACGCCCTTTGCGTCCACTGCGCCGAGCAGGAAGTTATTCCTCCAAGGATGAGGAACGCAATGAGAAAAACCGTGCCGTGCCTGTTCTTCATTTCGTGCCTCCTTATTGCAGGCTGACTATGGCGAGTACGAGACCTTTTTGTCCCTTTGCCAGCCTCGTCATCGCTTTCCCGATAATCGCGCCTTGCGCTCTTGAATAATCCTTAACGCTCATTGCATAACCAGGAGTATTCGAAGCAGTGAGCAGATTGCCCGGTTCGATTGCCGAGTCGGTCCCATCGCAATACACCCACACTCTTCCACTCATCGCGACTGGCAGGCTCTTCCGATCGACTGATGGGTCAAGCAGCACACCTGGCCTAAGCCTGTTGGCTCCGCTGACGACTCCCGCGACCATCGGCGAGTATTTCCCTCGGCAGAGCTGCAGCTTTCCTGGGTCGTCGGGATCGATGGACACAAGCATCCCAGGCTGCACGGAGTCCGTCACTTCAAATCGCTCGGCGACGTCTCCGGCGCCCACGATTTCAAGCTGGTTGACCTTGCAGTTGCCTTCCACTCTGCAGGCGACTCCGCCGCCCGTGTTCTTGAAATAGGCTCCAAAACCGTTGATGCTCGCCGACTGGCCGAAAACCCCGATAGCGGTTCCGCTCGACTGCGTTGCATTGCCATTGAGGGCGTAACCGTTCGTGCTGTTCATTTCGGCGTAAACGGCTGACCGGGCTGTGCCGCTGCTCTTAGCGACAAATCCATCACCAGCAGCGCTTTCTGCCCAACCACCCTCGTTCAATCCGCCCAGCCAACCTTTGTTTCCATTGGCTGTACGAATGGCAAAAATGGCGGTCCCTCCCGTGGCGGTTTGTGCGTAAATCGCTGAACCACTTCCGTTGGTTTCGGCATGAAGCGCCTCGATCGTGTTTGATGCATTTGCGATCTGGAAGTGACCTGCCATCCCGGTTCCGGTCATGTACCCCTTGATGGCAATGCCGGATCCAGCATGGGTTGCATCGAGGGCATAAGTCGGGTTCGTTGCGCCGGTCACCTGGAATTGTGCCGCCCGCCCGCTGCTGCCTGTGCTCGCATAAAGCGCTGTTCCGCCCCCTGTGTTGCCGGCAACAACCCCGGAAGCCGCTCCATTTGAGGTCACACCACTGACGGTCCCGATAACGTCGAGCTTGTTCACCGGATTTGAAGTACCGACCCCCACTTCACCCGTCGGCTTAACGGTTACCGCCAGTCCGCCAGGCATCTGCAACTTCCACTTGTTGCCATCATTCCCGTCGAGATAGTGATAGGCGGTCACACCGGGAAGCGAATAACCATAGAACGGTTGCCCGGCCGCCCCAGTCGATGAGATATACATCCCTCCAAAGCCGGTTGACGGACCTTGAATCCCGAACATCTCCGCTGACGTGATTAGGTTCGACCGATTGATCCCGACGAAGCCATTGAACTGGTTCGAAGCGGTGAATAGGTTCGACACGTTCTCAAGCGCGACGTTCGGGCTCAGCCGTGCGTCTCCCAAGGTCCCCGTGGCGATATTAGTCGCGTTGATCCCCGTGATTCCCGCCCCGCCGCCGACGAATTGCCCGGCCTTTGATGTGCCGCTGACGTTGGAGTTCCCCACCTGGGTCACCCCCGGGGTCGACTGCTGGAGCCGAACGAGTGAGTCCGTTTGCCCGGACTCAGCCCGTCGAGCAAGCAAAATAGCGCCGCCGAGCAGGCACGCGCAAGTGGAAAGAAGCCAAATTTGACGCATAGAATCGCCTCATATTCAATTGGCCTCCGCGAACACTATACACAACTTTTGCCCAAAATCCAAGAAAACGGTCGGAAAGGGCGACAGGTATTCTCCGATTCACCCCTATGGACCCTTTCGCCGACGAGCGTCCTGAACTGACGGGCAGCCTCATTTCCATGGAATTTGGACAAGGAGGACGCATCATGCAGCTGTGGGCTAGCGATCCCGCGCTGCCCGATGAGGGCGAGGACTTTCAATTTATCCTTCCTCCGCTCGCCTTCGGCGAAGAGTCTGCGGAGGATTATTACCCAGGAACGATTCTCATAGGAGCGCGAACCGACCCTGAAGAGCCTTGGATTTTAAGTCGCAACACCCATGCTCAATTCATAATGCCGCTCAGCGAGACGGACGGGATCGATGATGGAAGCGTCAATTACGAATACGACTTCCCGCTGCTGCCGGATATTCGAGGGAGAGGTCGCTTTTACGAACAGCCAGGACCGGTCCCCCAGATCGTCTGGGAGATCGAGATCCGCAATCGGGGCAGAGCCACGCTCGAAATCGGTGAGTTGGCGTTCCCATTGGCGCTCAACAATTTTTATGACGGCTTTGGCTGGAGCGACGATCAGCTCAAGCGCCTGTGGACGAGCCGGCTCTATGTGCATCAGTTCATCGGCGGCGCGGCAAGCTGGGTATTCGCCCAGCGAATGACTGCGGAGCCGCCCAGCCTGCTCGTTTTCCCGGGGGAGGACACAAGTTGGGAGTTCTTCGCCCATGTGCCTAGTTCCCTCAACACCCCCCACCAGTGGGAGGGCATCCCGGTTGTATATATCTACAGTCGCGCCGCAGTCGAGCGCGAAGGCTGGTCGGGTTGGGCCAATGAGCACACTTCCCTGATTCTCGAGCCGGGCGATTCCCGAACGTTCCAGATGCGATTCGTGCCAGCCGATTCCGACAAGCAGGACGGCGTCTTCATGACGCTCGCGGCGTGCGGACGCCCCGCCATTCGGCTCCTTCCAAGCGCAGTGGCGCCGATCGACGTTGGCATAGCCGTCGAGGTTGCTGGAGCAACTCCGACGAGGTTCTTCGTCAGCAAGGACGCCGAAATCGAGACCGATTCGGACGAAGAAGGGGGCTTTTGCTTCGTGCGGCCGAAGGAGACTGGACCGTTGCGGCTCAGCATGGAAGATTCGCTTGGACGTCTCAGCCACGTGCATCTCATGTTCACGGAGCCGATCCACGGACTCATTAAGAAGCGCGCGGCATGGATCGTCGAACACCAAGTCAATCATCAGACCGATTCGGCGCTTTACCATGCGATCGTTATGACGAACTCCAACCAGGGCGAGCAGGTGCTCGATCCTGAGGAGTACGCCGGGAGCTCCGGCGTCGAAAGCAGCCTCGCGGACGCCCTCTACCTCGCGGAGAAGAACACGCTCTATCCGGAGCGGCGTGAGATTCGCGCGCTCGATCACTACATCAAAGATTTCTTGCTCGACGACGTACAAAACCCGGGCGACATGTCCGTGGGCAGCGTGCTTTGGGACGGCACGGGAACTTACGCGGGAAGGCCGCTCAACTACCCCCACGTCTTTAACCTCTACCACGCAATGTATCGGATAGCCTCGACTTACGGAGAAACCGCCCACAAGCCGAAATACTATCTGGAACAGTCGGCGCGGACCGCTCTCGCGATGTTCAAGTACGGATGGCGGCATTACGTGCGAACGGTCGGGCTGCTTGGCTACGCCAGGATTTACGATATCCTCAACGATCTCAAGAAGGAGGCGCTGCACGATCAAGTGGAGGAGCTCATGCCCCTGGTGCTCCAGAAAGCCCAGGAAATGGTCAAGCTCGACTATCCTTATGCGGGTGAATCGGTGCTCGATACATCTGGATTCGAGGAGGTTTTTTCCGCTGCTCGACTCCTCGACGACGATGAGCATCTTGAGCGCACGATGCGCTGCGCATATGCGGCACGTTCCCTAGCCCCCAGTTGGTGGTGGTACGGTTCGGACAAACGGAGCTGGGACGGCGCGGACAGTACTCCACTTAAGGCGCTGATCGATCGCGGTGAAGCGTGTTTGGCCCACACGACGATTCCCAACTCGGTCATGTTTCTCGAATCGCTTGATCGCGATTATTTGGCCGTTCCCGATGCGTACGTGCGTTTGGCTTTCGGCGGCATGCTCGGTCCATGGTCCCTCGTGCGCAAAGATGGCGCGGCATCGATGTGCTACTGTCCCGATTTGAGCTCGAAGCACGCCGGCTACAACGCCTATACCGGCTCGTCCGGCCTCGGATATTTTCATTATCTCCGCGGAGCGGGCGCTTTCGTGCTGCCCAGTCGCCAGCATGGAGCGTTCACCTTTGGCTGCCACTTTGAGCAGAGCGAGGGCGTGTATCGTGTTCGGCCGTGGGACGGCGTCGGCCGCCGAGTGATCCTGAGGCAGATTGGAGCCGAGTTCGAGCTGAGTTTTGGACGGATTGTGGAACTGGCGCTGGACGTTCGCAAACGATGGGCTGAACTGCTCATCGAGAATCCTGCGGACAAGGAAGTTCGAATGGAAGCCAAGATGCGCGGGCTCTGGGGCACGAAGATCCAGATCAATGGCAAGTCCATCGACGCGCCCGACGGCGAGGCTATCGCCACGATCGTCATGCCTGCGCTTCAGACGCTCCGGGTCACGGCCAAAGTCATACGCTAGCTTGGATTTCGGCTGGCCGCTCGCCAGGTAACGTAACGGCATGGACGGCGCTCCCAATTGGTGGTTCGACCTCTCAGGGGTCTATTTCGCGATCGGCATCTTGGTGTTCGTGATCTTCCTGATTACGCTCGTTTTCCTCCTCGTTCAGGTGCGCAAACTCACGGTCAAACTGCACGAGATCAGTGAAAAGGTCGATGCGATCGCGACGCAGGTCCGAGATGTTTCAAAAGATGTCGGCGGCAGGGCCCGAAGCATCGCGGAGCGCGTCGATCTCGTCACGGCCAAGGTCGCGCAGAACTTCTCTGTGGTCGCGACGGTGCTGCTGGCGGGCGCGACGGTCATCAAGCTCCGGTCCATGATGAAAGAAAAGAAGGAAGTGTAGGTTCTTTCGACAATCATCAGCGGATCTTCCGATGCGCCTGGGGCAATCTCCGTACCCCTGCAGCTGTCATCTGCTCAGACTGGCAAGAATCTGAAATTTTTTCCTGACTACCTCTTGACAGGACCACCTACAGATGTAGGTATCGTATAGACCTACACCTGTAGGTCTATACGATGAAAGCCAAAAAGGAACTCCCAGCGCTCTCCGAGTCGCAGCTCGCCATTATGCATGTTCTTTGGGACCAGGGCGAGTCGACTCTTGGAGATATCTGGGCTCGGCTCGCCGCCCAAAAGCCGGTGGCAAAGAACACTGTTCAGACGCTGCTCACCCGGCTGGTTGAAAAGGGCTGGGTCGAATTCCGCGAGACAGGAAAGGGATTCTTGTATCGAAGCGCGAGAGAACGAAATGCTGCGACGCGCCAAATCCTGGGACGAGTGCTTGAAGCGGCATTCCAGGGCTCCACCGAGGGGCTCGTCATGACGCTCCTCGAATCCAGGCGCATCAGCCCTGAGGAAGCGGCTCGACTGAGAAAGCTGATCGATGAGGCAGAGGCAGAATCATGATCGATTTCGTCGGCAACGAGGTTGGCCGTTTGATCACCCAAGCCGCCATCGGAACCACCATTTTGGCCATCGCGGCGTTAGCGCTTTGTAGGATCTACCGAACGTCGCCCATCGCCCGAATTTGGATTTGCGCGTTGGCGCTCGGAGCCTGCCTGGCGTTGCCTGCGGCATCCGCCTTATCGATGCGTACCGGAATTTCGTGGCTCAGGATCCCCACGCCAGCCTCCATTGAAGCTCCGGCGGAAAAGGACATGCTGGTGGTCCCCAGCAAATCGGTCGTCGAAGAAGCGATTCCCACACCAATGTCATCGGCTCCCGAACCCGAGTTCGACTGGCAGTCCGCAATTGTGGCCGTCTATTGTCTTGGGCTTCTGTTCGGGTTGCTGAAGGTTTTCCTGGGCGCGCTCGAAATTCGTCGGCAATGGGGGCTTTCCAGGGAGCCCAACGCTGACGAATGGGCCCTCCTCACGCAGGTCGGAGGCCCGCTGCTGAACGTGTTCGCGTCGATCAGGGTGCTCGACGAAGCGCAGGTCCCGATGGTCGCCGGGATTTGCGCGCCGAGGCTCTTTTTGGCTTCTCATACGTTCCAATCGATGAACCAAAAGGAGCTCGAACAGGTCATTGCCCATGAGGCGGCGCACGTCACGGGCGGACACCTTTCTTTAGGTGTGCTTCAGCGGACGGTGGCGGTGTTGCTGTGGCCGCAACCTCTCATTTTCCTGCTTCTGCGTCATTTGTCGCGGGCCGAAGAGGAAGTCTGCGATTGGGCTGCTTTGGGCAGCGGCGATCCGGCTGACTACGCCCGGCTGCTGGTTCGCATCGCAGAGCGTGGGCTCAATCGTCCGATGGACGGACTCGCCCAAAGCATGTTGAACGAAAGATTTCCCTTAGAAGACCGAATCCGCGGGCTTATCGACCCGCACAGGAGGATCCCACTCACCATGAATCCCATGACACGCACCGCCGCCTGTGCGGCGACTCTCGTGACTGCCATGCTGTTGGCCGGAGTCCAGATCGGGAATGCCCAAGAGGCGTCCGACGGTACCGCTCCAACGGTCGCCGTTCAGGCTCCCCCGCGTTTAGTGAAACCGGCGGCCGCTCCAACTCGCCCGGCCAAAGCTCCGAAGACGCCACCGAAAAAGCCTCGCGCCAAGACATTCCGGTCAGTTCAGTCCCGGGCGAAGGTATGGCGCGTCGTGCCCGGCGTACCGTCTAAGGTCAAGCAGTGGCGGGAGGTTCCAGTCCTGTCAGATGTGCCAATCGTGAACAAGTTCTATGTTGAAGAGCAGCCCGGCAAGCCTGCGAGAGCTCCAAAGCCGGCTACTAGCCCGATGGCCCCCACTGGAGTACCGGCTAAATTGGCGGATGGAAGGCAGCTTTCCGCTCCGATCGCTCCGCCGGCAACCGCGCCTGCTGGCGCCGGCACTCCTACGATGGCGCCGCAAGTCGCGATGCCCGTCCCGGCCGTCGGCCAACCTGCGCCAGCGATGGCCCCCATCCCGCAACGAGGCGTGGCACGCTCGACCATTCGAAAGGCCATCTCTGTCATCAAGAATGCCACGGTCATCCTTTGGAGTGATGGTACGACCGAAATTCGTCGGCCCCAGTCCACTGGGACCCGCAAGCCCTCCAAGTCTGGGCGCAAGTCCGGGCAATAGCTCAACCTGCCGGTTTCCCCGCCCGTATGCTGTAGGGAAACCGGTCTTTCTTCGCGCAGCCGAAAATTCTCGTCACGAATTTGTCAGAGTTGGGCTATAAAGTGCTTGCATGTTTAATTCGAAGCAAGCAAAGACGATTCGACGGTTCTCCCCGTTTCTGTTGCTGTTCGCGGCTGCATCCCTCCAGGCTCAGCCGAACCCTGCAGACAACCCGATGGGTGGGACCGGCTCGATTACCTCACAGAACGAGTTCAAGCGTGAAATTCGGAATGCCAACAACACGGGAGTCGAGGGAACCGAGTTTTTCAAGCTGACCTATTCCTGCACTTGGCAGCTCGTCCGCACGGACGACACCGATGACAAGACCAAGCAGGACTGTGTCTTGAAGTGCAACGGCAGGAAGCACATCAAGCACAGCGATTGCGATACAAGCTGCGATACGCCGTGCCCCGCGCACGTTCACCGATTCTCATTCAGTGGCCATACCGACTATTTGACCAAAGCGATGCGGCAAGCTGAACGAGACGCCGACAATCTGGTGGTTCAAGCCGGCGGCGATCCCTACGGGGCGAATTGGACGAGCTACTATACGCGGTCCCTCAGCAATGCGAAGCGGATGTCCGAGCAAGTTCATAACTACGCGGTGCCCTGTTGGAATACGGATCCGTGCAGCGTCAACAGGCGTTATTACGGACTTCGCAAATACGAATTCCGCATAACTGGGACCCTGACGGAGAACGGCTATTACATGTCTCGAGGAGTGAAGACGCCGTATGCCGCCAGAAATCGCGGCTCGCATACAGCCACCGTCGCCAACGTTTGGTTGCCGGACGATGAGCCGCTGGCGACCGCCAAGAGCTGGAACTGCAAATGCAAGCCCGTGCCAATCAAGGATGACCCCAAGGCCGGCGACCCTCCAATTCGTGAGAATTGGGATCCACCTGTTTGGGGCGGCTATCTGATTTGGGACGATGACGACAACGATATCGAGCTCCCCAACGATCTCGTCAAGCTCCTCATTACCGGCATCGACCTCAATAGAGTCCACATCGAGGTCGTCAACGAATCCGAACATGGCATCACCGTGGTGATCGGAGGGGGGATCCTGCTTGTCCCCGACGACGATAAGTATCAGGCGATGACGATCATGGTGCAGACTCGGCTGGTCGTTCCTGCCCACTCCACCAAGACAGCCGACCCACGGGCAGCCTGCACTGAGATGAACAAGCGAGAGCCGACCACCTCGACGATCTTCACGATCGCGCAGGACCTGAATCCGACGCTCGCAGACCTCGCCGCGATCACGAACGCCGCCCGTTTCCGCGGAGCTACCGACCAGGCAAGGGTCTGGATCGTGACGGATCACGCACCCTATGCCGAGATCAAGAAGCACCTGATCCCCGGACCGAGCCAAGGCCAATATCTGAACGCTCTTTATGACGTCTCACGCGCCAATGGCATCGACATCAACACGCCGGAGTTTAAGGACTGCTTCGACTCCTCCCTGCTGGTGTCGACGACGGCCAAGCGGGAAGCGGCGACCTGGATGGTACAGCAACTGGACCGAATGAATCCTGGAGCACTGACCGACTTGGCGAACAACCACGCCGCCGAGATCACCGAGAAGCTTGGCGAAAAGGCAGGCGATAGCGAGATCAAGTACGTGTCCAACCTGATCAAGAACCTCTGCTCTTGCTCGTCTGCGGAGGGCAGGATGGCGGGACTGAGCCTGCTGCTGAAGGCGGTTCCAGCCGCTCAGCGGGACAAGATCGCCCAAGAGGGAGGGCTGGATGCAGTGATCGTCTCCACCCAATCCGAAGATCCCAAGGAGCAGGCGCAAGCGCTCGAGGTCATCGACGAGTATAACCACAAGCCGGCTGCGGACGAAGTGAACAAACTCGCCGCGCTCGGAGCCAGCGACGAGGTGAAACAGAAGGCTGCCGCCGTTGCCAAGAAGCTCGGCTCCTGAATCAACGCTCGGACGGCGGCCCCTTTTCACAGGGTCCGCCGTCTATTTTTTTGCGCGACTGACGCAAGACGCAGGAGAATAGTTCGGGAAAGCGCAAGAAAGTCTTAGGTGTTTTGCAAATCTATTGATAGAATGTAAGGGTATGGGTGGGAAGGATGACCGCATGACGCGGCGCTCATTCTTGGGCGCTGCCGGGGCAGGGGCATTGAGCCTTGGTCTGAGCGGCGCCGCGCCTGCGGCCCTCGCGGCGGCAGGAGGCAAAAAGTCGCGGTTCCGCATCGCCTATCTCGCGGATGTCCATGTTCAGCCCGAGAAGAGCGCTGCGAAGTGGATGGAGAAATGCCTCGAGCATGCTCAATCGCAGGAGCCCGACCTGATCATCTATGGCGGCGACATGATCATGGACGCCACCAGCGTGGACAAAGACCGCGTCAAGACCCAGTGGGATCTCTTCAATCGAGTGAATGCGCTGAACACCGGCGTTCCGGTGAAATACGTGCTCGGCAATCACGACATCTTCGGGTGGAGCAACAAGGCCCTGTACCGTGACGATCCGGCATTCGGCAAGCGATATGCGCTCGACGTGCTACAGCTCGAGCGGGGTTTCTACAGCTTCGAGATGGGTGGCTGGAAGATCATTGTGCTCGACAGCGTCCATTCGGTCGACGGCAATGGCTATACGGCGCGGCTCGACCGGACGCAGCTTTGGTGGCTCATCGAGACGCTCCGCAAGACGCCGAAGACTCAGCCTGCGATGGTTGTGTCGCATATTCCGATACTCTCCGTCACGCCCTATCTCTTTGGGGAGTTCGCGTTCCACGACAATTGGGCGATCCCAGGTGCCTTCATGCATACGGACGCGCGGTTCATTAAGGACATTTTCAGGCACCACCCCAACGTACAACTTTGTTTAAGCGGGCACATGCACATGGGGGACCGTGTGGAGTACGAGGGAGTGACGTACCTTTGCAACAGCGCGGTGAGCGGAAACTGGTGGAATGGTCGATTCCAGGATTTCTGGCCGTCCTACACTCTGGTCGACTTGGCCCCCGATGGCACGTTCACTTCGAAGCCGGTCGCTTACGGCTGGAAGCCGGCATAGGCACTGACTGTCACCAAGTCTTTGCCCAATCGGTCGGCGCAATTGGCTGGAACACATTGTCGTTGAGGTCGGCAATCAACTTAGGCTTTCCTTTTGGAAACTTGTCCCAAGCATAAAGGCATCCCATCTCGCCAAAGAGGATTCGGCCGTTGTGATCGACGTCGAGAAACTGCGGGTGATGCGAGCGGGGTTCCCATGCCCTCACCGTTGTCCCACTCTCATCGATAATCGACCAGCGCTCTCTCATTCCATCGAGCCCTTTGCCGGGCTCCATCCATTCCTCGAATCTCAACTGGCCAGAATCGAACCTCTTCGTTTTGCAGCCTGCCGAACGCATCTCAAATTCGGGCAATTGAACGAGCGCTTGGAGCCATTCCAGCTTCCCTTCCCCCTCACGCAGCATAGAGAAGACATCTTGCCCCAGCAGCTTCATTTGCGACTTGAACCACTGCTTCTTATTCTTCATTTGAACGTGGTAGGGTGATTGCGTGATCCAGCCGCGACTCTCGAGGAGCATGGTGTAAAGCGGCTCGTCTTCGCTGCCTCCCAATTTGAGTCCTACCGCTTTCACCGGCCCCGTCGGCTTGATCGCCGTACGCCAGTGCGGATTGCTGTTCACTTTCACCAACTTGTCCGATACGAAGAGTCCACCGCCGTTCCAACTGTCGCCGCTAAACCAGAGCGCAAGCGCAGTGAAAAATGGAGGCTTGCTGATCGCGGTCCAGCCCGACGCCATGTACTCGTGCTTCAATCCGTATTGCTCGACCGCGCCGCGACGATTGCGCGAGTAGTCCGAATTGCAAGCGATGAGATACTTGCCGTTCGGGCTCAAATCGCAGCGCCTCGTGAACACTTTTCCGTGGATCCACTGTCCGGGCGTGACCTCATCCGTCTCCAAGTTCCAGGTCAGGAGTTGGCAGTACTTCGACGGACCTCGGCGGAAGATCACGGCAACCGGCGCTTGGCGTGCGACGATTCCATCAATTCGGCAGGGGGCTTTCTTGGACACTCGCTTGGTGGAAGCATAGCACCCTAGGCCCTTATCCCCAATCCACAATCCGCAATCGACAATCCACAATTCTTTCGCGTCATAATCCCTGCTCCGCGCATCCATCGGGCTCGGCTGAACAAGCTCTGCAAGTTGAATGTACGGGCCTCGGGGCATCGCCCGAGTAATGGATAAACCTTGGTAACAGGGCGAAAGGGTCGGGCTCCATCCCGGCCGCCCCGCGCAAGCGGGGACCCCGATGCAAGCTGAGGTTCTGCAAACCGCACTTCCGGGTGCGATTGAGTCCGACCGCTTGGACCGATGGGCCAACGGCAAGTGCTGAGGTCCGCCGTGGGATTGCCCCCACGAAGGTTCGCGCAAAAGGCGTAGGGTTAAGAACCAAAGAGTGGGACCGTTGTTCGACCGTACCGCCGGAAGAGCTTCGCTCCAGTCGTATGGGTAATGGCCGTAGCATCAGCATCCTGCCGATGAATCGCCGGGGCTTCCAGCGCCAGGCTCGCGGACAAAGTCCATGCAGACCGCTGACGTACCCGCGGTTCGGGGAAAGGCAGAATGGCGCGACGCATTTTGGGTCTAACAAGATTCGAAACGTCTGGCCGCGCACGTCATTCGGAATACTCAAACGAGTAGCTCAGTTGGTAGAGCAACTGCCTGATAAGCAGTAAGTCTCAGGTTCAAATCCTGGTTCGTTACCATAGCGAAAGAGCGGCCCGCACGGATGCGAAAGCAGCCTTTTTCCCTCGGCTTCGGCCCGGAGGGAGCGCCAAGGATGCGCAACGTCCTTGCCGTATCGTTTGTGAAAGTTGGTCTGCGGGGTCATGCCCGCTTAGCGGAGGTGTTGCAGCCTTCGGCCGATGGAAGCAACGTAGCAGCGCCGTGTGATAGAGGGAGCCGAACCTCTGTAAAAAGACGGCGGCTGAGGCGCTTGCCTGGCTACAAGGAGACTTGGGCCCGGCGGATACAGCGGGGAATGTCGAAAGGCGATAATCCCGTCAAAGAGCGATCTGGTTTTGACAGAAATCTAGTGTCAGAACTCTTACGGTTTCATTGAATCGGCCATTGCGAGGTCGTTCACACATCTATGAAGCGGACTTCGCCTTGCCATTGTCCATCGCGGCATGGCAAAGCGGTTTGATTGTCGTCGTTCTAGTTGTCTCCCTTTTCGGTAACGGCTTCTGGGTTAAGGATCGTCATATTCTTCAACATTGCCGGAGGTCATACCGATGTTTTTACTCCCCATCTATTTCGCCATTTCGATGCAAGAAACCGCACCTGAAAAGCAGCTCGACTTCTGGATCGGCGATTGGGATTGCACAGGAATCATGAAATCCGCTAAAGGCGACACCAAGACGGTCGCTACCAACCACATCCACCGCGTGCTGAACGGCAAGGTCATTGAAGAGAACTTTAAAATGAGCGGGCTGAATGGCCTTAGCCATTCAGTCTATGTCCCCGCCGCCAAACTCTGGAAGCAGACATGGGTAGACGACCAGGGAAGCTACATTGCCCTGTCGGGTGGTCAGGAGGGTGACAAGTTCATCCTCACCACTCTCGAGAACCCCAATCGCCCTTCTAATCGCAGCCGCATGGTCTTTTCGAATATCACAAGGGAATCATTCAGTTGGGATTGGGAGGCCACCGTAGACGGAGGCAAAACTTGGACGCTGAGTTGGCACCTTGATTACAGGCGCAAGAAGTAGACGTCCCACTTCCCGGAATCACGAAGCATAGGGTGCATCTAATCGATGCAAAACGTTTCGACTACCCGGCGAACCGGATGGGCACCTCTGTCCCCAAAAAGGCTGTCTTGAGCCCGGAGGGCTTGATGCGCAGAATGAGGTATGGAACGCTCGATCGAATCCCGTACGCTCGTCGCTTTGGCGCTGTTGGGGATAGCAGCGGCTTCCAAAGCGGACTTGCTCGCTCAATTCGACACTTTCGTCGAAGGCCAGTGGTTCGATACGTTCACGACCAATGGCATACGATTCCACGACGTGATTACGCACGGCGGCGGGTACACCAATTTCACCATCGAGGACGCCAGCAGCGGCCTCTTGGGCCCTGAATTGAGCCCGCCGAATGTGCTTGGTTTTGGCAGCTATGTTCCTGGTCCCAATATGGCGTTTGGAGGAATCGGATCGCTTTGGTTCACTTCGGATTCTCTCGCCACGACCGCGGGGCTCGATGTTTGGGTCTTTCAAAGCACGACCGGTCTCAATACGTTGACCCTGAGAGGTTATCGAGCAGGGACTGTCGTTCAGACGGACTCGGCTTCTTTCGATTTCTCGGCAACTCCGATCCACCGACGCTACGACCTGCCGGTCGACACCTATGATAGTTTCGAGCTCTTCAGCTCTGGGCCGGCATTTCAAGGCGACACCTGCATCGACGTGGACAATGTGTCGGTGGCTTCGGTACCTGAGCCAGCCAGCCTCGTTATCGTGGGACTGGGTTTGGGAGCGCTCGTTTGGCGTCGCCGACGTTGAAACTGGACCTTCGGTTAGTCAGTTGAACTCTTGGCGCGCTATTGCGTCCGCGTTCCTCGACAGGAGGAAATACGTCTCAAGAATCGATTTGTACTCGGCCTATGCGTCGTCGCCGCGATGGCGGCGTTTCTGTTTGTGCCGAACCGCGCCTTGGCTCGGGGCGGCGGCGCCGACTTTACGCGCACCAAAGTGTTCTTGGTGGAAAAAGGCAAGCGGCGCCTTCTCGGGCACGATGCGGCGATGGCCGCAGTTCAGCCAGGAGCCACTGTGGCCGTCAAGCCCGGCAAGCGAGAGAAGAACGGCATCATCGCGGTGCTCATCGCATTACTGAAGTCGAAGTAGTCGGGAACTCCGCTTCGGGGCTCGGGCGTAAGCATTCGACGACCCTCATGTTTTTCGCGCTTGCTTGCGCCCTGCTCAATCCCATTGCCGTTGGATCCGAGGTTCAACGAACGGTGGATGCACCAGCGATCCTCCAGGCTCTCGATGCTAAGGGATCGGTACGGCTCGACAACTGGAAGGTCCAGGTCCTGGCCGCAGACTTTCGGCAGGGAGGAAAGAACGTCGAAGCCGTGCTATTTCGACCTCTTTCGAACGGGCCCCACCCGGCCGTGTTGGTTATTCCCGGATATACCCGTACGGCTCGCGATTACATACCGTTTGCCGTCCCATTGGCTTCCGAGGGGTTCGTGGTGCTTTCCATAACGCAACCCGGTTGGGGCAAGAGTGAGGGCAAGGCGGACTTCGTCGGTCCGAACACGATGAATGTCGTCGAGGCTGCGTTCGAGCGGCTGCGGTTGGAATCGGGCGTCGACCCGAAGCGCGTCGGGGTCTTTGGTTATTCGCGAGGTGCGATGGCAGCCTCTTTGTTGACCACCCAAAATCCAAACGTTGCCGCCGGGGCATTTTTCGCTGGGATCTACGACTTCCGGCGCGCATACGACGACGTGAAGAGCGCCATGATTCGCGGGAACATGAAGGCGGAGGCTGGACTCTCCGACGAGACTGTTCGCGTCCGCTCTTCGATCTTATTCGCCGACAAAATTCAGTGCCCTGTGCTCATCGTCCACGGCGAGGAAGATCTGAACGCCCCGGTTTCGCAAGCGAAGCTCATGGACGCGAGGCTTACGGAGCTGAAGAAGCCGCACGAGCTCAAGCTGATCTCCAAAGCGGAGCACGCGCTCGGGATGCCTCGGACGGTCGAGTTGGCGTTGGAATTTTTCAAGAAGCAGCTTCTTCCTAAGGGCTCATAGCGCAGATCACAGCAAGCAAGAGTCTTCGCCGATGGATGTCCGAGCGGACCCAGTTCTTGCGTTGCTTCAAGTATCGTATGTCTCAGCTTTTGGAGGTTCTATGCGATATGTTTGGATCGCCTCCGGTGTATTGGCCTTTGGGCTTGCCGTGGGCTGCAAAAAGAGTGGGAGCGACACCGCAGGTACGACCGGGACCACCGGCACTACCGCGTCGCCTGGCACAACCGGAAAGGATCCGTCGATGCCACCGGATGTCAAGGAGACTGGCGGAGAATCCGGTGGGACGACCATTACCGCCGAATCGGTTGCCGGCACCTATGAGGGAACGGTCGATGAGGCTTTGAGGGCCCAATTGGAGAAAGCGGGCAACGCATTTGGAGGCGGAACGATGACTCTCAATGGCGACGGCACGTTCGAGGCAGAGGCAAAGGTGGGCGACGTCGAGCGGAAGACGAAGGGAACGTTTAAGATAGTAGGCAACACGATTACGACGACGATTACGGAAGTCGATGGCAAGCCCGCCGAGAATGTAACGCCTCAGACTTACACGGTCAGCGCAGATGGAAAGGAACTCGGAATTGCGGGAGTCGAAGGCCTCAAATATGTAAAGAAGTAGGCATTCGCCCCTTGAAAATGGAAAGGGCCGCGAATTAATTCGCGGCCCTCATTCTGATCGAGAGGATGGTTACTTGCGTTTACGTCGAAGCAACAGGCCAGCGCCGGCCAAACCAAACACGGCGATCGTGCCCGGCTCGGGAACCGGCGTACCGGCTTGATAATTGTCGATGCGCGCGGTGGTCCCGTAGGTGTGCAGGCCCACCCGATTGCCGACAACCAGCGTCGGGAAGTTCAGCGTGGCGTTGTAGCTAATGTCGTCGACTGTATCGAAATTCGTGTCGAGACCGACATAAAGATTCGTTGTGGTCGTGCATTTGAGCGTCATTCGGCAGGCAGTGATGCTCGACGGAAGCGCCTGGAAGTTACCGCCGGCGACCGAAATGGCCGTCGTATTGGTCCCCGCAGCGGTATAGAATCCGATGAAGTCGAATCCTGTAGTTGTCTGACGCTGCAGCTTGACGTATATGCCATGACTTGCCGTTGTCGTGCCATCGCTTCCCAGCGCCAAAGCGCAATAGGCGAGTGTCACGGTCGAGTCGCTCAACGACAAGTCGGCCGAGACAGGCGTGGTGTCGTAGTTGCCGGTGAATACGCCCGCGTCGACCAGCGTCAGCCCGACGCCGCTCGCCGACCCAGCAGCCTTGTTCGACGAGACGTTTATCGCCGGGCCGCTGATGAGATTGTAGTTTGCGCCGATTCCTCCGTCCGCCCGATTGAAATCGTCGGAAAACGATTGGGCGCCTGCAAAGCCGGCTAATAGCACTGCAGCGCCGCTTAAATAAGCCCTTTTCATATTTTCTCCAATAAATCCACTCGATCGACCCCTGTGAGTTGTCGATCAGGTTCACCGTAACATAAGTCGCCTCAGACTTGCACAGCAAAAATACTTGTTTTCTCCGACTTGCCGAAAGAATTCGGTGTCGCTGGTGGCCGAGGTTCCTGGGCAGTTGCGATGGCTGACCCTTTGACTTCGCCGGGCATACCTGCCATAATTGAACCTACACCGCGGGGTGGAGCAGTCTGGTAGCTCGTCGGGCTCATAACCCGGAGGTCGCAAGTTCAAATCTTGCCCCCTCACCCAATTTCGGAGCCTCGGCCGTTAACGCCGGGGCTTCTTGTTTTTCGGCTTCCAGAAGCGATGCTTGAGGAGCGTCCAAAACGCAGCCGGTGCGTCGGTCCAGCGGATCTTTTTTCCGGCCTCTTTGGTCCTCGGCACATAGCTGATCGGCACCTCGAGGATTGACTCGCCCATCAGATAGGACTTTGCCGTCACTTCCGGACAGAATTCGAACCGCGTACAGACGAGGTTCATCTCGTCGATCAACTCTCTCCGAAATGCTTTGTAGCAAGTGGCCTCGTCCGTCAGCTTCTTGCCATAGAGCAGCCGCACCGACCAAACGAGCAGCACATTGACGATCTTATTCGGAAGCGCCATATCCTTGGGCAGCCCTCTGGAAAACCGGGTGCCGTAAGCGACGTTGGTCTTCCCTTCGAGAATCGGCTTGACGAGGAGGGTCAGCTCCTCGGGAACGTATTCAAGGTCCGCGTCTTGAATGACCACGACCTTACCTTGCGCCAAAGCGAGCCCCTTGCGGATCGCCATACCTTTGCCACCTGGCCGAGCATTCCTGATGACGTCGATGCGATCGCCAAATTCTTGGAGAATCTCGCCGGTGCGGTCGGTGCTTCCGTCGTCGATGACGACCACTTGGATCGTCACTGGCAGCGCGAGCAATCGATCGACCACCTCGCGGATCGTGGCTTCTTCGTTGAGGGCCGGAACGATCGCGGTGACGTCTGGGGTATCACTGGCCGGCATCGGAGAGCTTATTGTACTCGCGCCAAGCCGGTGAGCCCGGTATGCTCGACTCCATGGACGCGAAGCAAGGCCTCATCGGGAGCGGCCGGCTCTCCCACGAACACCTCTTTGAGGGCAAGAGGGGGACGGACTAAGCCCAAGCCATGGCTGCATTCGATACCCTGATCATAGGCGGAACGGTCGTTTCTTCCGAACGGGAGGAACTTGCCGATGTTGGGATTCTCGACGGCAAGATCGCCGCCATCGGGAATCTCAGCCAGGCCGATGCCGCCGAAACGGTCCACGCCAAAGGGCTTCATGTTTTTCCGGGAGTCATCGACACTCAGGTTCACTTTCGTGAACCCGGCCTCGAGCATAAAGAGGATCTCGAAAGCGGAACGAGGGCGGCTGTCGCCGGAGGCGTCACGACCGTTTTCGAAATGCCGAACACGAACCCTACGACCACCACCGCGGAAGCGCTTTGGGACAAATTGCACCGCGCACATGGTCGGGCCTGGAGCAACTATGCGTTCTTCGTTGGGGCGTCGAAGGACAATCTCGAACACTTGGCCGAATTGGAGATGGCGCCAGGCGCTCCCGGCATCAAGATATTCATGGGCAGTTCGACTGGACCACTGCTCGTGGACGACCAAGCGAGCCTCCGTTCTGTGCTCGAAAACGGGCAACGACGCTGCCCGATCCACGCAGAAGACGAAGCAAGGCTAAGGCACCGCAAACTCAGTTATGAGAACGGAGAAGAGCATTGGGGCGAGGGAGCAAGAGCCCATCCCTTCATTCGCGACGCCGAGGCCGCTCGTTTGGCGACTGCGAAGATCCTGAAGCTTTCAGAAGAAACGGGAAGACCCGTACACATCCTCCACCTCTCTACCGCCGACGAGGTGCCTCTCCTTCAAGACGCCAAGCGTCGCGGGCTGGGGACCACCGTAGAGGTCACCCCGCAGCACCTCTGGTTCTTCGCACCCGACTGCTATGAGCGGCTCGGCACGTTGGCCCAAATGAATCCGCCTATCCGCGATTCCTGGCATCAGCAGGCGCTTCGGATTTCGCTTGTCGAGGGGCTCTTCGACGTGATCGGCAGCGACCACGCGCCCCACACCCTGGAAGAAAAGCAACGCGATTATCCGCACAGCCCGAGTGGCATGCCTGGGGTTCAAACGCTGCTTCCCGTGATGCTAACGCTTGTCAAGCAAGGCGGACTTCTCGACCTCAAGCGGCTGACGAGACTTTGCTGCGAGGCTCCGGCAGAGATATACGGCGTTCAGGGCAAAGGCAAGATCGAAGTGGGGTATGACGCCGACCTGGCGATCGTCGATTTCGAGAAGCGGTTCAAGGTCGAGAAGAGCTGGCTGCAGAGCAAATGTGGGTGGAGCCCATTCGAGGGCGAGACCCTTTGCGGCCTGCCCATTTGCACGATGGTAGGCGGATTATTGGCCATGCGCGACGGAGCGATGCAGGGGACGCCTTCCGGACAGATGGTCCGGTTCAATTGGAAGCCCTCCGGGTAGCCTCTTCCGTCGATGGACTTGCGCGCTTCGCTTCAGGAAGGATTCGATTACGACCTTTGGGCCAACCGAAAGTGGCTAGAGGCATTGCCCAATCTCCCATTCGAAGCGCAAGCGAGACGCACGCTGGACCATATCGTCGGCGCCCAGCACATCTGGCTTACGCGCTGCCTCAGCGAAGAAGAAGCCGGCCAGCGGCTGTCAGATCTGGCGCAGGATCTCGAGGCCAAGCATGCGGGCTGGACCGAGCTCTTGAGAACCTGCGATCCTGGAGCATTCGTTTCCTACACCACTCTGAGTGGAGATTCGTGGTTCAACACGGTCGAACAGATCGCCCGCCACGTCGTCAATCACGGAACTTATCATCGAGGGCAGCTTCGAGGGCTTGCTGAGGCCGCCGAATTCATGGACTTCCCCGAAACCGATCTCATCCGTTTCTTTCGCGAGTAGCTCGGGCGCTTTGACGGCGCCATGAGCTAGCCGGTACTCTCTTTTCAATGCCAACCCTCACGCTGATCCGCCACGGGCAATCGCTTTGGAACCTTGAGAATCGGTTCACCGGCTGGGTGGACGTGCCGCTCACGGATGCCGGCGAACAAGAAGCCATTCGAGCTGCTGAGCACTTGAGGGGCCTCCCATTCGATGTGGCCTACACGAGCGCGTTGCGGCGGGCTCAGGCGACGTTGGCGATCATCTTGGCGACTTTGGGGCTCGACACTCCCGTCATACGCGACCAAGCGCTGAACGAGCGCATGTACGGCGATCTCCAAGGACTGAACAAGGACGAGCTTCGAAGGCAGTACGGCGATGAGCAAGTGAAAATCTGGCGCCGCAGCTACGACGTCCCGCCG
>JAYROD010000291.1:0-8136 GCA_041911835.1 Fimbriimonadaceae bacterium
AGGGATTCCTTCGCACAGCTTCTGTAAGCTGGCCACCCTCGTCGTATCCGACATAGCCGGGAGGTGCGCCGACCAAGCGGCTGACCGAAAATCGCTCCATGTACTCCGACATGTCGATGCGTACGATGTTCGATTCCTTCTCATAGAGATAGGCGGCGAGCGCCTTGGCAAGCTCGGTCTTTCCGACGCCGGTCGGTCCAAGAAATATGAAGCTGCCCATTGGCCGCTTCGGATCTTTCAGGCCGCTGCGGGCACGTCGAATGGCACGAGAGATGGCGGTGACGGCGTCGGCTTGGCCGATAATTCGTTTGTGGAGGTCCTCTTCCATTCGGAGGAGCTTTTGCGACTCCGCCTCCACCAATTTGGTCACCGGAATGCCGGTCCAGCTTTGTACGATCATGGCGATTTCATGTTCGCTCACGACCGGGTCGGTCTTGGATTCGGCGTTCCAGGCTTCCTCACGCTCCGTGATGCTGTTTTCGAGCTCCTCGAGCTCGTCTTGCAGCTTCTTGAGGTTGTCGTCCTCCTTCGTTTTTCTCGAGAGGTGGTCGATCTCGGAGCGAATCTTCCCTAATTTGACTTTGTCTTGGCGGACATCGAGCGGCGGCAGACTTTGCTGCAGCCGGACACGGCTGGCTGCCTCGTCGATCAGGTCGATCGCCTTGTCCGGCAGGGTCCGATCGCTGATGTACCGCTGAGAGAGCTGAACTGCACTAACGAGGGCGTCATCAGTGATCTCGACGTTGTGATGGGCTTCATAGCGCTCGCGCAAGCCTTTCAATATGTCGATCGCTTCCTCTTCGTTTGGCTCCCGGACCTTGACGGCCTGGAATCTGCGCTCAAGCGCCGCATCGCGCTCGATATACTTTCTAAATTCGTCTTGGGTCGTTGCGCCAACGCATTGGAGCTCGCCACGTGCCAAAGCGGGCTTCATGATATTGCTGGCGTCTATCGCGCCCTCAGCGGCTCCGGCTCCCACGAGCGTATGGAGCTCGTCGATGAAGAGGATTACTTGGCCGTCGGCCCGCCGGACCTCTTCCATGACCTTTTTCATGCGCTCTTCGAATTCGCCACGGTATTTCGTGCCGGCAACGAGTCCCGCGAGGTCGAGCGCGACGATTCGCTTGTCTTTCAGCAGGTCGGGGATGTCGCCGCTGACGATACGGAGCGCCAAGCCCTCGGCAATCGCTGTTTTTCCAACACCTGGTTCGCCGATCAGGACGGGGTTGTTTTTGGTTCGGCGCGTCAGGATCTGCATGACCCTCTCGATTTCGTTCTGGCGGCCGACCACCGGGTCCAGTTTGCCTTCGCGAGCCAATTCCGTCAGGTCTCGCCCAAATTCGTCCAGAGTCTGAGTCTTGGTGCTGCCGCCGGAAGACGACGAACTTCCTCGCGAGCCCGATTTGTTCTGGGATTCGTTGTCCTGAAGATTCATGACCTCGCGGCGAGCCCTTTCCAGCTCGACTCCAAGCTTCGCGAGTACCCGCCCGGCAAGGCCGTCGCCTTCTCTAATCAGGCCGAGCAAAAGGTGCTCGGTACCGATGTAGTTGTTATTCAAATTGCGTGCCTCGTCATAGGCGAGGTCGATCACGCGCTTTGCCCGAGGAGTCAAGGTCATATCTTGGCTAGGTCGAGCATCTCCGCGCGGAAGCTGCTTTTCGACTTCCGCACGAATTCGATTGAGGCTGACGCCCAGCCGCTCGAGCACTCGAGCTGCAACGCTGTCGGATTCGCGGACAAGGCCGAGGAGCAAGTGTTCGGTCGACACATAGCCCTCGCCGAACTTCTGCGCCTCTTCTTGGGCGTAGAACACGACTTTTCGAGCTCGTTCAGTAAACCTTTGCCACATTTCCGTTATTTGATCTCCAGGATTTGATTCAACTCGTCTGACTGGTGCATTCTCACTATCGTTCTACGTGTACTTGGAACGTTCCGTCCAAAGTCCTATCGTCGAACTCTTCCTATGAGGACGAACCGGTTCCTCCCAGAGCGTCATCCCGTATTCAGACGGTACCTGAAGACTTTCGGCTCCTGTTGGTAGTTCAATTATCGGACGAATCAGCACGCTCAGCAGGCTCGTCAGGAAAGGTTAGAATAGCGATATGCAGGGGGCGTGGAAGGTCGGGTTGCTGGTAGTAGTCGCCGGGGCGCTCTTTCTGGGGATCTATTGGGTCTTGGGAAAGAGCGTCTTCGCATCCAAATCGGAGCTCTACTACGCCGAATTCCAGGATGCGGGCGGCATCACAACCGGTTCCGAGGTCATGATGGCCGGCGTCCAAATCGGGCAAGTATCGGGCGTCGAACTTAAGGGGCCCAATAAGGCGCTGTTGACTCTATCGATCCATGATGGCGTAAGGATTCCCGAAGGAAGCAAGGTCGAATTACCGACCGCTCTTATCGGAATCGGCGATCGTCAGCTCAATGTCGCAGCTCCGCCGAAATGGACGAGTTTTGCTAACCCAGGGACGGTTTTCCAGGGGGTCAAGCAGAGTCCGCTCCAATCGATGCTCCCCAACGTCGATGAAACCCTCAGCGAACTGACCAGGACCGTCGCGTCGGCCAGGAAGCTCCTGGAAGGGAGCCCGATCAGCAAGAAGCTCGAGGTTCTGCTGGACAACAGCAATCAGACCGTGAAGCAGTTCGGATTGTTGGCAGCGCGACTTGACACGACTGTCGCCCAGAACCAAGCGACCTTGAGATCGTTGTTGGCCCACGGCAACAAGATCATGGCTGACCTGGGAGCGGCGAGCGGCAAGTTGGCTGCCTACGTGAAAACGGGCAAGCTCGAGGGCCAGATCGATGGGTTGATGGCTGAATTGGACAAGACGGTCAAATCGGGCCAGAAGCTGGTCACGGACCTCGATGCCATCGTCGGGGACCCGGCGCTCAAAGAAAATCTTTCCACGATCCTCGCAAACGCGACGAAGAACACCGAGAGTGGCACCCGGTTAGCGGCGAATGCGGAGACGATGAGCAAGAACGGCGTCGAGGTGACAGAGAACGCCGTCGAAGTATCCAAGAAGGTGAACGCCTTGGCCGACGACGCCAAGGATCTGTTCGATCGGCTCAAGAAAGCTGTTGAGAAGCTGCCCAAAGAGATTAAGTTCCCAGAGATTCGCGCTGAAGCGAACCTTTTCCGCGAATCCGATCCTGGCAGGTGGCGCACCGACCTCAACATGGTTGTCCCGATCGGAGGCAACGATGTGTATCTGGGATTGTTCGACGCTTTTGAGAGTAACAAGATCAATCTTCAACTCGGGAGAAGGGTGGGTCCGAACTCGGTCCTCAGGTACGGCGTGTACGCTGGCAAGCCAGGCGTTGGGGTAGACTACCGGCTTGCGCCTCAGTTCTCACTGCGGGGCGACCTCTTCGGCGCCAATGATCCGCGGTTTGATCTCAAGGCGCGGTACGATTTCGGAAACGGTTTGTTTGGGTGGATTGGGGTCGACCGCATCTTCCGACAAAATGCCCCGACCATCGGAATCGGCATCCGCAGATAGAAGGATCAGATTGTCAATGAAAGTCATATTGAATCAGACCGTCCCCAAGGTTGGGAAAGAAGGCCAGGTCGTGAATGTAGCGAATGGCTACGCGCGCAACTTCCTGTTCCCGAGAAAGCTGGCAATCATCGCCGACAAGAAGCAGATCGAGGCTTTGGAGCGACGCAAGATCAAGCTCGATACGAAGCTGGCGGAGACGAAGGCCGAGGCCGAGCAGATTAAGGACAAGCTTCACGGTCAAACCGTGAAGATCGAAGGCAAGGTGGGCAAGGAGTCCACAAAGCTGTTTGGCGCGATCACGGCCCAAGACGTCGCCGACGCCATCAAGGCCCAACTGAATGTCGAGGTCGAGAAGAAGCGAGTAGGTGTACTCGAGCCAATCAAGCGATTGGGCAAGCATCCGATCGACGTCGATCTCCACCGAGACGTCGACGCGACGGTGACGGTGCATGTCTTCGATCCGAATGCGCCGATCGAAGAGGAAGTGGTCGAGGAGACAGCACCTAAGGCAGAGGCAGAGCCTGCGGCTCCTTCTGCGGAAGATCTGGTCGAAGCCTAGAGCCGGGCCATCGGACGGGCCTGCCCCGAAATTGCCGCCACCTGGAGCAGGAATTGCTCCAGGGAATCCATTGCGCTGAAGCTGGGTGCCAGTCCCTTGAGCTTTGCATCCACATCGGACAGCGCCTCAAATCCCCGCCGTAGTTGATCTATCGTCAACGACTGCGCGCGCCTCATGACGCGTTCCCGGCTCCAATCCGGTTCTGACCTGAGGCTGGGTTTTGCTGGAAATTGATCGAGCACAGACTGAGGCGGGTTTTCGATGGAACAACCCGCTTCGACGCAGAGTCTGGCCTGCCAAATGAGCTTGAGCTGCTTGGAAAGAACGGGGAAGATGTTTCGAAGGGCAGCATCCTCCGCCTTGGACGAGCTCCCGACTAAAATCCGAAGCTGCTTTTGGGCTTCTGCTGGCTTGCCGCCGAGCGCCGCATCGATCATTCGAAAAACATTCCACTCATATGAGGGAGATACGGCCGCGATGACATCGGCTTCCCGAATCTCCGTCTCACCGTGGGTGAATACGACGAGCTTGTCGATCTCCTTAAGCGCAGCGCTCGCATTACTGGCGCACCTTTCGACCAATTCCTCGATCGCCTTGAGGCTGATTGTCTTGCCGCGAGACTGTACCTCGGTTCGAATCAGGGAGCGCAGCTCCTTACCCTCGACGTCGAAGCTGCAAACTGCGCCTCCCGCCTTGGTGACTGCGGATTCCCAGGTCTTCCTCAGCGTCGCGAAACGCTTCTGCCGGTTATCATCCCCCGATTCATCGTCGGCCACCAAGACGAGGAGTGCGGTCTCAGGCAGTCTCTTGAGTGAATCGACGACTTTGGTCGGCGATTCGTCTGCCAGGTCCGAACGCAAGAGATTGCGGACCACCACAGTTCGACGATCGGACAGAAATGGAGTGGTGCCGGCGCTGGCAACCCACTCGTCAAACGGCTTTGCATCGGCCGTGAAGGTTTCGGCGTCGAAGTCATCTTCATCGGCTGCCGATCGATCAAGCAATTCTGCCAAGAACCGCATTCTCAGGAAATCCTCCCTCCCGGAGACCAGCACGACCGGTTTGGACCTAGCTTTGGCGGCGTCAGGCTTCATGTCCACCTTGGCGCTTCGGTTTTGGCAGTTTTTGGAAGGTCCGAACGGCAGCCGAAAGTTCCTGAATCGATTCCTGGCTTGGTTCAGGACCGGAGTAAAAGGCCTCTTCAAACTTTTCGGCGAGGGTCGCTGCCATGACTGAAGCCTCGCCCAAGCGCTCTGCCGACTTTTCGCAGTATTCGATCGGCGTCTGGCTCAATCGTCTTGGCGACCGAACCCGCCGCTCGATGTCACGCTCGAAGCGCCGGTAAAGCCTGCCGATCTCGTTGTTTGGAGCTTTCACGGTTGGGCTGCGCTTACCGATCGCCGCTCGGACAAGCAAACCGAGGCCGCTCAAAACGATCAATCCCAAGACGACATCGAGCAGCACTTGGAACCATACAGCCTGATACCAAGCCCTACCATTTTTTGGCAGTCCTCCTACCTCCGGGGCGCCTTCGGTTGGGTCAAAGGGCACCCAGCCGACACCCTCAAAGTAGATTTCTGCCCACGCGTGGTAGTCGCTGTCATGAAGGGTGAAAAACCCCTTCTCGTCGCGAGTCGGGTCAGTCACGATGAACCCGGTGGCGACGCGTGCCGGCAGTCCCGCGCTTCTAGCCATCAGCGCCATCGAACTGGCGAAAAGATCGCAATAGCCTTCTTTCGATTGGAACAGGAAGTACTCGACTGGATCGACGTTATCCGGTACAGGCAACGCGTCGAGGTTGTAGCGAACCCTCGACTCAATCTCTCGCTTGATCGCTTGCGCCTTGTCATAGTCCGTCGCAGCGCCACGCGTGACGTCTAAGGCCAGCTGACGGACTTTGGGGGAGATCGAAGTTGTATCGACAAACGCGGCTTTCCCGGTCGTCGTCGGAACCCAATCGAAGACGTGCGCGAGTGGGTTGCCCGCGTTTTTGGGCACCATCTCCGCCACGGGCGCTATGGCCGCTGCATTGTACGCCTTGTCGAATTCCAGGATTCCGGACGGCGCGACCGTTCCGTCGATGAGGACCTGATATTGTCTGTCCGTCGGCAGTCTGTAGGGTTCACCAGGGAAGTACAGCTTGTCATGGAATCCCGCGAGCGGAATGATCTCGAAGGGAACCTCTTCAAAGTCCTTGATGATGTCCCGGGAGTCATAGGGCTTCCTATTGGAGTTCTGTGCGAGCCAAGCCACCGAGCTGCCCTTGTTCAAGAAGTACTTGCTGTAATCGCGGGTCCAGCCTTTGCCGGTATACGTGTCGAATATCGTCCCGCGCATATATCGAGGTTTGTCAATCTTGAGTTTGAGAAGGTCTATGCCTCGAAGGCGCCGAGGCCCTTGGCCAATCGGGAGAGAGTTCTGACCACCCGAAAACGTCCGGCTGAATGGCGTGGAAGTCGGTGGGGCGGGCAACGCAATTCGGACCGAGCCGGCGACAGATTGGAGCGACTGTTGGAAAAGCGGCGCTCCGACGACGCTGACAAAGACGATCGCTGCCGCGGACGCCAGTGCCCATTCCGGTCCCGCCATCCATCGCCACGGCCCCTCGGCGAGCCGAGTGGCTGCCTGAGCTGCGGCCGAACTCTCTTCTTCGGGGGAGAGCTTCTTGGTCTTCGCGCGACGCCCCAAGATGCCGGCATCGATGGCTTGCCCAAGCATCCCTCTTGCATGGGCCCGGGCAAATAGTGTGGCTGTACAAAGCAAGAACCCGAAGAACAGAATAGTTGCGCCCTTGAACGTATCCCACACGCCGCAGAGTCCGAACAATGCGATGCTTGGAACTGCCTGAAAGAGGAGCGAATAGTCGCGCCATGTCGCAAAGCTTCCCAGCATGAGCATCCAGGACAGCAAGCCGCCGATCATGAGTTGGAACGTGTACCCACCTTCGGGCAGCAAGCCGTTGAGTGGCCGTGCCCAGACGATCGAGATGATCGCCATGCTGGCATAGAGGATGCCGTCGAACTTGATGAGCGGTTTGTCCTGGAGGATTTTGCCGAGCGCGAAGCTGATGAGCGAGCCAACGACGATTCCAAGGCCAAAGAAGTAGCCGATTTTCGGTTGGCCGATACCCATGGCAGTGCTGTACACGGCAAGGACCGATGCAAGGGTCGCCAAGAGATAATCGGGCCAGGTGGCTTGCCGACTGAGA
Source organism: Fimbriimonadaceae bacterium (assembly GCA_041911835.1). Classification (GTDB taxonomy): domain Bacteria; phylum Armatimonadota; class Fimbriimonadia; order Fimbriimonadales; family Fimbriimonadaceae; genus JAYROD01. Next base: position 7,268 of record JAYROD010000291.1, read on the forward strand.
ATTTTCACTGGATTCCTCCGTAGGCAGGCATGACCACCACTTCGGCTCCCGAAGCACGGAGGTTATGAAGGTAGCCGGCATCGGCGGCGTTGAGTGGACGATTGGGGCTGGGTGGAGCGTAGTGATCCAAGTCGTAAACCAGGCAGACCTTCTGCAAATCGGGCATCGAGGCTAGTACTCCCGGGAGCATCGGATCTTGGACGGCGATCAGCACGTATAAGGCGGCTCCTTCCGGGAGCCTGATGCGTGCCCCGGCCAGTTCACCGCTCAGCAATGTGGTTTGGTCCGCCTCGAGCAGTGCGAGCAATTCGTTGACTTCCTGCTTGCGCAACTCTTGTGACCAGGCGGTGGAGTCGGTCTTTTCAATTGTGGGGAAGCTCACAGTTGCGCCTTTCCGGATGTACTGCTCACTGAGATACGCCAGATGTCCGCACATCGCTTCGAGCGTCGTGGCCGAGTCCTTTCCCACCTCGCTTCCGTTGGTTCGTTGGGGAACAAACACCGTACATAGCCCGGAACCGGACTCGAATTCTTTGACCATTAGGGTGCCCGATCTGGCGGAAGAAGCCCAATGGACGAACCGCATTGGGTCGCCTGCGGAATACTCTCGAATTCCCCTGGGCTCGATTCCTGAACCACGGAATTTGCCCGACTCCATCTCGCTGATGCCCCATCCGGAAGCAGGATTCAGGGCGATCGATATGGGAATCGGGGCTGGATACACCGTCAGCTCGGCTGCTTCGGTCTCGTAGCGTCGAGACATCGTGACGAGCCCCAGGGCGTCCGTGCCCATCACCGTCAGCGAGTTCCAACGGTAGCGGCCACGTCTCAGGGGCTTGAAAGCATACGCCGTCGGGATTGGCTGGTCG